>NZ_JAKJSL010000106.1:0-612 GCF_050336815.1 Photobacterium nomapromontoriensis | reverse complement strand
GTTAATTGGCGAACACTGTAACGGCGAATATCGCTGGTATCTCTACGAGCCGGGCAGTTTCAGCCCCGTCGCCCTGATTGCACAGGGTGAGATTTATTACTAGCAGCTTGATCACCTCGGTACTCCGCTGACGCTAACCGATCAACACGGTGATATCGCGTGGCAGGCAGATTACACCACCGAAGGCGTCGCCAATCTCAGCATTGAGCGCATTGGCAATCCACTGCGTTTTCAGGGCCAGTATTATGACGTGGAATCGGGGCTGCACTACAACCGTTTCCGTTATTACGACCCCCATGTTGGGCGCTTCATTCACCAAGATCCCATCGGCCTGCTCGGTGGCATCAACCCGTACCAATACGCCCCCAACCCCGTGCAATGGGTTGACCCGTTCGGGTTAAGTTGTAAGGAGAGTAAAGCGCAACCGCCCTATGCAATGGGTTATAACCGGATTACTGATGATTCGAATTCAAATACTTATGTAAATTATAAAGCGTTAGAAGGGCGTACTCTTCCTCCTGATGCTGGTATATCTGGTTGGGATGCATTTCATGGAAGTTTAGATGCAGCTGGGTTAGCTCCTGGTGTCGGTTTAGCTCCTGGTGTCGGTAT
>NZ_JAKJSL010000105.1:0-628 GCF_050336815.1 Photobacterium nomapromontoriensis | reverse complement strand
CCGACTTAGCTCAGTAGGTAGAGCAACTGACTTGTAATCAGTAGGTCACCAGTTCGACTCCGGTAGTCGGCACCATTTCTTAGCAAGCGTTGCGAAAGCAACATTGCAAAAGTAAAAGCTTAACCGCTTTCACTTTTGCCTCGATAGCTCAGTCGGTAGAGCAGAGGATTGAAAATCCTCGTGTCGGTGGTTCGATTCCGCCTCGAGGCACCATACAATTCCCCTTTAGTTCAGTTGGTAGAACGGCGGACTGTTAATCCGTATGTCGCAAGTTCAAGTCTTGCAAGGGGAGCCAATTCAGTGTTGAGCTTTAGAGCTTAAGACTAAAAAAGATTCGTGTGCCGACTTAGCTCAGTAGGTAGAGCAACTGACTTGTAATCAGTAGGTCACCAGTTCGACTCCGGTAGTCGGCACCATTTCTTAGCAAGCGTTGCGAAAGCAACATTGCAAAAGTAAAAGCTTAACCGCTTTCACTTTTGCCTCGATAGCTCAGTCGGTAGAGCAGAGGATTGAAAATCCTCGTGTCGGTGGTTCGATTCCGCCTCGAGGCACCATACAATTCCCCTTTAGTTCAGTTGGTAGAACGGCGGACTGTTAATCCGTATGTCGCAAGTTCAAGTCTTCTTGC
>NZ_JAKJSL010000104.1:0-681 GCF_050336815.1 Photobacterium nomapromontoriensis | reverse complement strand
GACTAGGGACGAGTAGGAGCGGGAAGAGCAGTTAAGAGCGAGGGACGAGGGGCGAGGAAAAGCGGTAAAGCGGTAAAGCGGTAAAGCGGTAAAGCGGTAAAGCGGTAAAGCGGTAAAGCGGTAAAGCGGTAAAGCGGTAAAGCGGTAAAGCGGTAAAATTTAGAGGAACGAGACAATAGGGACGAGGAAAAGCGGAAAGCAAAGAAACTTCTGGTCCTGTGGTCCTGTGGTCCTGTGGTCCTGTGGTCCTGTGGTCCTGTAAGCAGGATCGAGGAACGAGTTTCGAGTATAAAGGAAAAAGAGCACATTCTGCTAACCTGTCCCTGCTTTTATTCCGCTATTAACCCGCTCTTCTTAGAAACTCGTCCCTAACTCCTAAAGCTCTTCCATAGGGCCACAGGGCCAAGTGTAGTGGTCAACTAAAATTGGCCACGGTTTTAGAGTTTTCCCAATATAATCGTTCAGACTCATTAGGAGTTAGACCACCGTTATACTGATGTGGCCTGAGTTGGCAGTAATATCCAATGATGTAGCGAGTGATCTCTTGTTGAGCCTCAGCAAAGCTACGATAACCCACCGTTGGCACCCATTCCGTTTTCAGACTTCTAAAGAAGCGCTCCATCGGTGCATTATCCCAACAGTTTCCTCTGCGAGATAAACTCTGTTTTATTTGAAAACGCC
>NZ_JAKJSL010000028.1:0-124406 GCF_050336815.1 Photobacterium nomapromontoriensis | reverse complement strand
GCTGATTGTGTTGAATTACCGTACTTCAAGTGGGTTAACACGATGATAAGTAATGTGAAAAACTCAATGCACGGAACTTACCATGCGATAAACAACAAGCATTTACCGAGATATCTCGCTGAATTCTGCTTTAAGTTCAATCGCAGATTTGATTTGGAAGAAATGATAGATAACCTGATTCACTCAAGTATTCAAACAGCACCGATGCCTGAGCGCTTACTCAAATTGGCTGAGGCTCGGTGGTAATCAGGTAGTATTAACACATAAAAATCAAGAGATAAGGAAAGAAGAATAAAAAAGACAAAAGCCACATTATGTGGCTTTTGTGTGATAAGCAGTGAGGTTGAGATTAAATCAGTGCACCTATACTTAATACGATCATGCAAAATACCATTAAGATTCCAATTAATGGCATAACCCATTTTATCCAGCGTACGTAAGGGACACGTGCGATGGCTAGGCCACCCATCACAACAGCGGAGGTAGGTGTGATGAGGTTGACTAACCCTGCCGCCGATTGATAAGCGGTGATCACCAGATCACGCCCTACACCAGCAAAGTCAGCCAGCGGTGCCATAATTGGCATCGTTAATACCGCGAGTCCTGACGTCGAAGGGACGAGGAAGGAGAGTAGAATTTCAATAAAGAACATGACGTTAATGAAAACAATGGACGATAGCCCGGTTACCATCTGTTCTGCGGAGTAAAGAATTGTGTCTGTGATCATACCTCGGTCCATGACGACCACGATGCCGCGAGCGATACCAATGATAAGCGCTACACCCAATAGGTCACGAGCACCATTGATAAAGCTGGTGGTGAATTCTTCCTCACTCATTCGTGCAACAATACCGATCATGATGGTTGAGGCTAAGAACATAGCTGAAATTTCTGCCATCCACCATCCCGCGACAGATACACCGTAGATCATTACTCCGAAAGAGCAAGCAAAGATAGTGAGTATTAACTTACGTGTACCAGTGAATTCAAGTTTTTCTCCGCTAGCATTGCCTAGGAAGTGTGCTTTATTTTCTTCATATTTATCATAAACAATGGACTTTGTTGGGTCGGTCTGAACCATTTTGGCATAGCGCATCACATAAGCGACACAAATCACCCAGCCAACAATCAACATGACGATACGCAGTAGGATGCCATCGGTAAACGGAATCGCGGAGGCACTCGCTGCGATTACAGTCGCAAACGGGTTTATGGTGGAGCCCAGCACACCGATGCCAGCACCCAGCAATACGGTTGCAGCAGCAACTAATGGGTCAAAACGTGCAGCCATCATCACGGGTACGAGTAAGGTGTAAAAAGGTAGCGACTCTTCAGCCATACCGTAGATGGTCCCTCCTGCAGCAAATAGCCCCATTAGGATGGGTATCATTAATTCTTCGCGACCTTTTAAACGTGTGGTTACGCGTTCTATACCGGCGTCTATTGCACCTGTTTTCGTCACGAGACCTAGGAATCCCCCGATAATTAGAATAAAGAGGGAAACGTCGATAGCAGCGGCTTCATAACTATTGTGGTCATAGAAACCATCAATTGGTGCCAGTAATATATCGACTAAATCTTGAGGATTACCGTCTACTCGTTGATAGGTGCCAGTAACTGGTACTTCTCGACCTAAATCTTCATTCATGGTTCGATCATATTGGCCTGCCGGGACTATCCAAGTAAGTAGTGCGACGAGTGCAATAAGAAGGAATAAAATGGTGTAAGCGGATGGGAATTTGAATGAACTAAATAAACCACTTTTTTTGGGGCCGGTTTTTATCGTCTGGGTTGTCATAGCTATCTCCTTATCCTAAGGATAAAAATTTCCGTGGATAATGCTTTATTTGTTAAAAGTAATTTTTAATAAATAAATTAGTGAGCAGTTCAAACGTATTGAAAAATGACAAAAATCAAAAACAGCATTTTAATGTGTTGATTGAAAGTGTAATGACCTCGCTTATGTTTTTATTAATATTAATGTGACTACTGCTGGCTAACTATGCTTTGGTTCACAAAAATCACCTGTAAATTACCGCTGCTTTTTGTTACTTATTTAAAGATGAATATTTGTGTTTTGATCATGGAATATTATGCTCATTGATTTTCGTTATCGTCGATTTTTTCTACACAGAAGATAGTATGATGTGGGATAGTTGGAACATTATTCAAAATATGAATTTTCTATTTAGCATTAGAATTCGTAATTCAGTTGATTTACATCAATTATCGGCTTCTGAGATTTTTTCCCTGAGAGACTCAGTACGCTGATGGGGTTGCTAACAAGCCAGCATCAGACAAGTGTGCCGAAGCCGCAAGGGACTGTGAACATCCGAGTTGGACGAACTGCACGGTTTGTGGAATGAGTCTGCCGATCATATACGGCGTTTATAAGTAGTCAGCAGTATTGGAGCAGTCAGTGTGGTGACGGTGCCGAGGGGACAATTGAAGGTGGTATCTTGAGGTAATGGAAGGACAGGCTATTCTTATAGGGAATACCAAGAAGGGGAATAGAATGAGAATAATGTTTGTAATCGTTAGTGCGCTGTTCTTATTTGCGTGTTCAACACCTGAAATTTATAACAATTCCTACCAGCCAGATGCCGATCAAATGGAGCGAAATGATGATGATCGCGCATATTATGAACGTTATTGATTTCATGTAAATTAATATGTCAGTGATATTGATTTAACGTAAAAGGCCAGTGCTGTAAGTGCTGGCCTTTATTTTCATACCGAATAATAAATCAAATAATCATATTTCCTTGTTGTATTTCAAGCTGCCAGATGAAGCTTGCCGTGTGACTTTGTAGTTACTCATTGGTGTTATTGTTGTTACGCATTTGTGTGTGTTTATTGGTTCAACACGCGCGGTAAACGTTTGCTTGTGGTATTTGTTACTTGTTCGATAATTGAGATGTAAAGCAGTAATTAATTCTGTAAATAATGATATTACGATAGAAACTCAATGTATTCGATTACATTCACGTGGTTGCAAAAAATCGCTCATGTATTTCAATTGCTAAACAAAATGTGAGCTGTGACGCGGTTATTAATCTTATTGTCACTATTATTGCGGTGCTTTTTGAAGCTACGTCACGGTCGTGATGGATATGGATAAGTTCGCAAATCCCATCTAAAAGGGACAAGGTAAATAACAATGAAAAAAACAGTATTAGCAGTAGCTCTAACTTCTCTATTTATTGGTGGCGCAGCACAAGCCGCAACTATTTATAAAAATGATAACGGCGATAACATTAAAGTTTATGGTGGCGCAGAAATTGGTGGTACGCTTGTTTCTGATTCTGCGAAATCACCAAAAGGTCCAGATACCACTTATGTCGACCAGTCATTTGGTACTATCGGTCTGAAAGGGCAAACTGGTAATTTCTATGCGAAATTTGAAATAGACGCTGAACGTGAGCACTGGACTGCTGATAACAAGTTACGTTTGGTTATCGACAAACTAATGGTTGGTTATAACTTCAACGATAACAACACATTGGAGTTTGGCCGTACAGATACTGCATACGATAAAGTCGATGCTTTTGGTGATGTGACCAATGATCTGGGTGTCGGTATTTCAGAAGCGGGCGATCAGGACAATACGGTTCGCTATATCGGTGATTTCGGCAAAATCAAGATGTCTATTTCGCATTCTCTAGAAGGTTGGGATGGCGATACTGTCGGTGGTGAACCAACGAAATATAGCTACATCACTGACTCACTATACGGTGCGGTAACAAACGGTTATATCGGTTACTACGGTGATTCATTCACTGTGATTGCTGCAGCTGAAGCGGGCGATGAAACTGAGATCTACTCTCTGCATGCTGAAGCCGATCTGGGTAAAGTTACCCTAGGTGGTCTGGTCTTTGATCAAACTAAAAACTTCAACGGCGGCAAAGATGAGAACACATTCGGTTTCAACCTGGGTGGTAAATATGCCCTGTCTGAGCAGCTAAGCCTTCTTGCAAGTGCTAACTATGCAGACGTAGAGGGTGACGACGATGCGGCTATCTACGGTGTGTTCGGTACAGAATACATGTATGCCAAGAACATTAAACTTGCTGCTGAAATTGCAGTAGGTGATGTGCTTGAAGGTAACAACGGTACAGAATCTGGTGTACTAGGATTCGCGAAAGCCTATTACTGGTTCTAATTTCCAACACTAATGTCTTTTCAGGGCTTCCCGGTTTCACTGCCTTCGGGAGGCCCTTTTTATTATGAGGTCTATGATGAAAATACGGAATATTGCTCTAACCCTACTCGCAACTGCGATTTCAGCGGCTTGCGTTGCTGCTGATACGACAGCGAATCAGGGCTGGGAGAAGGACAAGGAATACAGCATTACTATCCTTCATACCAATGATAACCATGGTAACTTCTGGCAAAATCGCAACGGTGAGCTGGGTATGCCAGCCCGTGCCACGTTGATCAATGAGATCCGTGAAGAAGTTAAAGCAGAAGGCGGCTCCGTCCTCTTGCTTTCTGGTGGTGACATCAATACGGGTGTGCCTGAGTCTGATCTGCAAGATGCAGAACCAGATTTCATCGGTATGAACATGATTGGTTATGATGCGATGGCAGTGGGTAACCACGAATTCGACAATCCGTTGGATGTCCTTGCTAAGCAGGTTGACTGGGCTAAATTCCCGTTTTTGGCGGCAAACATCTATAAAGATGGTAAGCGTATGTTTGCCCCGTACAAAATCTTCAATAAGCAGGGGGTTTCTATCGCGGTTATCGGCCTGACCACCGAAGATACCGCCAAGATTGGTAACCCGGAATACATTGGTGAAGTCACGTTTACCGATCCGAAAGTTGAAGCTAAGAAAGTGATTGCCGAGCTAAAAGCGGAGCATAATCCAGATGTGATCATTGCCGCAACCCATATGGGGCACTACGCCGATGGGGATCATGGCTCTAATGCACCGGGTGATGTGCTACTGGCGCGTTACATGAACGAAGGTGATCTGGACATGATCGTCGGTGGGCACTCTCAAGAGCCTGTGTGTATGGAAGGCGAGAACCGTTATGCTAAGTTTAAAGCGGGTGATAAGTGTGTGCCTGATGTACAAAACGGCACCACTATTGTTCAGGCGCACGAGTGGGGTAAATACGTTGGCCGTGCTGACTATACTTTCAAGAACGGTGAGTTCACTCTTGATTCGTATGAGCTGATCCCAGTTAACCTGAAGAAAAAAGTGAAAAACGAAGACGGCAAGAAAGTGCGTGTGTTCATTCAAGATGAAATCGCTCAAGATCAAGCTGTTTATAACACCCTGAAGCCGTTTAAAGAGAAAGGTCAAAAGGCATTAGAGATCGTGATCGGTAATATTAATGGTGATCTGGTTGGCGAGCGTAGTGTTGTTCGTAACAACCAGACTAACCTGGGCCGTTTGATCGCGATGTCACATATGGAGCGTGCTAAAGCTGATTTCGCGGTGATGAACTCAGGGGGGGTACGTGCCTCTATTCCTGCCGGTGACGTCACTTATAAAGATGTACTTACGGTACAGCCGTTTGGCAACATTCTGACTTACGTTGATATGACAGGCGCTGAAGTTCAGGATTACCTGAATGTTGTCGGTACGATGACGAAAGACTCAGGTGCTTACGCTCAGTTTGCAGGTGTCTCAATGACCGTTGCTGGTGATAAAGTGACGGATGTGAAAATTGGCGGCAAAGCGTTAGATGCCACGAAGACATACCGTTTCACGGTACCATCATTCAATGCTGCTGGTGGCGACGGCTATCCGAAAATAAGCACACACCCTTCATTTGTGAACACCGGTTATGTTGATGCCGAAGTGCTGAAAGAATTCATCACTCATCACTCTCCGATTGATGTGAAGGCATTCGAACCGAAAGGTGAGATTGTCTCTAAGTAATAGCGCCGTGGGCGAGTTTGCTTAGATAGTCGATAAAGAAAAACGGGTCACTTCGGTGGTCCGTTTTTTATGTTCAGCGTATTGAGATCATGAGCTAGCTTCTTCATCCAACGCGCCTTTACTGCCTTTAAGTGGGCGCTATGCTGCTGCTTGATTTGCTGGCGTAATTTATTTTTATTATCACTCATCAATCAATATCCATAAAACAGAGCCATTAAATCTTAATGATGCAGTGACAGAGATCGCACTGGTAAATTGCTTTAAAGAACAGACGTTGCCAGTAATTGCGTTTCAGGCGGGTGATTTTGGGGTGCGAGCAAGGCGTTGGTGTGCTCATGGTGAAGCCGTCCTTTATGAGAATCAGTGGCGATTACGGCCAGTTACTATCAGTCTGTCTGGGGGAGGGGAAATAGATAAAAGCCCTGCCATAAGGCAGGGCTTCATGAGAATTAATGATTATTCATCATTACTAGTACCAGTCCACATCATGTTGAATTTGATGGATTCCATAAATTTATTCTTAGCAGCAGCGATAACGCTGTATTTTTGTCCTTCCACTAAATCTTCATTGAGATTAATATTCATTACCACACCCTGTGGCGCGTTGTCAGCTTCTTGACAAGCATATGTACCAGTTGAATAAGTCATGTTTTCTGATGTGACCTGGAACTGAGAATAAAACTCTTGTAAGTCAGTACAGCTAAAGGTTTCGCTTTCATGGGTGTCGATCCATACGCTGACCTGAGATTGACCATCGCCTGCAACAGTATCTTTAATTTGTAGACTGGTAGAGCCGAGTACGTGTTTCTCTTCTTGGCTTGCTGGTACCGCCAGTTTGAAGTCACGGCCTTCAAATCCAGCGTCTGATTTAACGTTAAGGCGCTTTTCGACATCCCCTTTGTTGCTGAACCAAGTGTATCGCTCACCGTTACCATCTGACTCAACAGCGGTAATGCTAGGGCTATCGACACCAATTAAATGGTCTGCAATTGAGTAAGTGAAGATTTCATCTTGTGATACACCATCTTCAACAAACGAGTAAGTTGCGATTAAGTTGTTGCCATCAATGACGTAATTGTCAGTGTCGCTTGGTGTATCTGCAGCCGAACAGGTATTGGTATTTTCTGGATTACGAATATTCGTGTAAATTATGCCATTTTCAAAACGGTACGAATCACACCAAATGCGCTGAGGACCATTACTGTCACTACCATCGTCAGAACCATACTCTAGTGCGTACCACGTTTTGCCTTCCAGCGGGTTCTTGTCTGCTGGTGGTGGTACAACAACGCCTTCTTTTACTTCAGGTAAGGTAAAGGTTACTGATGTTTGTGAACCATCATCATCTTGAGCAGTAACAGAGAAGGTTTGACCCGCCACATATTGTTGGCTAGGTGTTCCGGTAATGGTGACAATACCGTTACCATTGGTTGTTGCTGTTAATCCTGCAACGCTGATGTTTCCTGCAAGCAGCTTGGTAATACTACCGTCGTTGTCATTAAATAGCGTCGAGATGTTCAGTGTTTGTTCAAACGCCTCACCGGCTTGCAAGTACCAAGCGTCTACTTCACTTTGTAGTGCGGTTTTTTCTGCATCAACGACCACTGGTGCTTGGTTCAGTGCTTCAATGTTAAGGGTAAGCTCTGTGCTAATTGTTGCTAGTTCAGCAGCTTTCGAATCCAGATCGGTTGCGGTCAAGGTGATCGTATAACTGCCTGGCTTCATGACTGGATGAGCGGGTGACAGTACTAACTTATCGCCCACAATAGAGGCAGTAATGCCTGTACCGTCAAGGTTGTTCTTAATTGAAGGGATAACACCGGCTTTTTGGTCAGCATCAACAAACAGACCTGCAATGGCGATTTCTGCACCAGTGAAGTTGTCGTCTTCTTTTAGTTTAGGCAGTGCAGCAACTACGGCATCTTTCACGGTTGCATCAACAATCAGCTTGCTGTTGGTGATCACTTCCGGCACTAAGTTGTCACTGTCAGGGGTTGTATCTTCAATGACAGGCTTATTGTTGACATCTTTGATGTCTTCGCCGTTTTCTACCATTTCATTAACAATAGCATCTGCTTTTTCGGCAAACTCAGTGGCTTTCTTCTCGTAGCTTGTTGGGTTCTTCGCTTTTGATTCCGTCAGAATTTGCGCTGTTTTGTGTAGTTCAGCATTGGCGTCATTGCCTGTTACGAAATCGCTGTATAGGTCAATCGGTGCTTCAGTAGTACCACCAAGCGCTTCATTAACAGCCGCTTCTGCTTCTTCTGCCGTTTTACCCGCTTTCATTTCAATCGCAACCAAGTCAGTGATCGGTGAAATTACGTCAGAGTTATTAGGCGCACGGAAAACCAGTTCATGAGCCATGGCTTGAGCTGGATGGTCCATATCGACGGTGTAAACACCTGCATATTTGTCGCCCATACCAATTAGCTGTGCTTGTGCAGCGCCATTTGGTGTGATGGTTTGTAGCGCAAGGGTACCTGTTGGTTTTTCGGTTAGTTCAACTTGGCCTTTTTCGTTGGTTAGACCAAGAATGTTTTCGTTCGCATCCCATACGCCGTTGTTGTTTTGGTCAACAAACATCACCGCATTTTTGAAGTAGCCGTCAAAACCGGTGATGATAACGCCGCCTGATGGTGGTGGGGTCACTGGGCCTGTATTGCCGTCAGTGTTGCTATCTGAACCACCACCGCCACAGCCTGTTAGTGCGATAGCGACGGATGCTGCAAGTAAACTAACCTTTTTCATTCTGGTTTCCCTATGCTGAGTATTATGCCACTGAGTTTAATTTGGTCTGCTTGTGTAAAATCTATTCAAGTTATTGTAAAAGCAGAAAAAGATGCGCATTTTTAACGAATTAAACAAGGGGCATCAAGACACGGAAAATAGAAAAAAAACCGCAAAATTTATTTCATTTATTTTTGCTGTTCAGATATTGGCAAATCGAAATGCTTGGTTAATATCGTCGCCCACAATAAGGCAATGGACAGAAAAAATGAGAGCATGGTATTGGTTAGGCTTGTTGCCTAGTGTAGCGCTGGCGGGATCCCCGGTTGATTCGGATGAATATGGTTATTCGTATTTGACGGTAGGGGTTGAGAATGTGACCTATCAAGAGGTATTTTTACGCAGTGGCGGCGCGAAATCGGATGCGACTACCACGAGCCCTTTGCTCAATACCGGCGGTCTTTATCGGATCAATGAGACTTTTGATTTTTCGATTGATGCCTTGGCCACGTTTTCACCAATGAGCACCTCAGAGTCTTGGAAAGACGGATCGGGGCAGGTCTATCAACGCAATCAATTTGAATACTCAAAGGCTGCCACCAATATTTTGCTTCATTATAAGTGGCGAGATAATTGGCGGTTTGTGGCTGGCCCATCGCTGACATATCAAACTTATACTCGCTATGGATTGCAAGGAGTGAATGGTTATGAAAACGCAGTATTCCGTGAAGGGGATACGTGGGAAGAAAAGTCGACCGATATTTTTGTCGATGCAGGTATCGCTTACGACAGCGGGTCATTGTTCAATGATGAAAAATGGCGCTTAAGTGGCCGACTTATTGCGGGGGTGCCAATCTGGAGTGTGACGAAAAATACCAAGTTTAAAGATACCACTTTTGATGATTTTGGTTTTCGTACAACGCTAGAAGGAACGCTCAGTTATGAGGTGATGAAGGGGTTACACCTAGGTTGGTACCTGATGGCAGGGTACGAATATCGGGCAGAGGCTGACCCTCAGAAAGTCACGTTTATTGACAATGATGGTAAGCCGCAACAAGGTTTAGCATGGTTGCCTGAAGCCCATATCTATACGCTCAATACGGGGATACAGGCACTATGGAGTTTTTGATACCGCTCTATGTATAACTCGTAAAGCATCATGGCTAGTCAGCAATAAGGGCATATATCGTCCCCTTATTGCTGGCTGATTCTGTGGTTAGTGCTATATGCCATCCGTCGCGAGTGGGCTGTTATAGTGTAAATTAATTTTAAACGTTTCGACGAGAGCGGCATATTCAGGTTTAGGCTTGAGTACGTAGCTGTATATTTCACCGGGAACAAAAAAATCATAGTTTTGATATTCCAAGTTCATATAAACATAGTTTTTCTTCCAGCCTGGATGAAAAGCCTCACCGCAGTCTATGGGGGCATTGTTAGTTGGGCTCACCGACGTGGAAATAATGTCACCGGTTTCCCCGACACCGGCTAAAACCGAACTCTGCCAGTAACGCAGTAGCTGATCACAACTGAGGTTGATCGTGGATGATTGCAGATTAAGATCTGAATCGAAACGGGTATAAGGGAGAGGCTGGCCATAATCAAAGATGTAATTACCAGCAATACCATGTACATAGCTACCATCAGGCTGTGGGAAGAGGTAGTCAAACATTTGCATCTGAAAGGCTGATTCACCGGTTTTAACGTTGAGTCTGGCTTCCATTGCCGATTTGTTTTTCTGTAGGGTATAGCTTTCAATGTGCTTACCATCATAGACGGTTGTAAATAGATTTTTTACGCCGAGTTGTTGTGATGAATCATATTCTTTTTTTACGACCCAGCGTTGCGGCGCATTGAGTTGTGATGTGGTGCTTGTGATCACAACATCATTATTTTTTGTGATGGTATATTGGCCAATCTCTTGTAGTTGAACATCCATCGGGCAGTGCGTTTTATTGTCAGCTGAGGCAAAGTAGACGATACCATGACGTAGTTGCCATGCTTCGCAATAGACAACGTCATAGTTGTAGTAAACCCCGGCGAGATATGGACCGGCTTCTAGTCGATACAGTGTGTCACCGACAAGAGGATGGCGTTCGTCGCTTGGCAGATGTTCGATAGGATCCAATTTGAATCTGGCTTTCACCCAAGCGGCATCGTCACTACCGTGGTGGTTGTCTCTTGCTTCAATAACCAACTCAGGTTGCGCGGTAGACGTTGTTGGAACGCCTTGGATATTGAGCAGAGGGCTGTTAATAACGTGCATACCTGCAATGGAAATAGCAGCTCGTGTCGTTAACGGATCGCCATCCGGATCGTCAAATAAGGCATCGATAGGGAGACGGTAATAGGCTGGCATATCTTGCGTAAAGGCCCATTTGTCGACCATGGATTGCAGTTGTCGCTGGATCTCAGCATTGACCCTTGGCGGTTGATTTTCACCTCCTGCTCCGTACTTGATCGCTTCTAATCGTACTTCAATATTATCGGCGGATGGCCGTTCTGCACCTGCAATGGTTGCCGTGTGTTGCGCCTGAGAGCGTGGCTGCTGGTGGGTCGCGGGTTGTTGCCGTTCTGAGGCTTGATTAGGTGCTGTACTGTCGTCTTGTTGCTGTAAATCTTCATCAGTTAATGATGATTCAAACGAATGACTAACCTCTGCGACAGGCTGATGGTTTTCCGTTTTGGAGACCACTTCAATGGTCGTCTGGGTTGTTGTTTTGACTGATGTGTGAGCACTCACCTTAGACCACGATGAGGGGGCTGAAGTGATAATGTTACCCGTCGTTGGCACCGGTAAGGATTGCGCGTGTTCAGACAATGGCGTCGCTGCTTCGCTGTAGGCATGGATGGCCCATCCCCCGCCAGCCGCTAGCGCTAACAAGGCCAGAGCTTTCCGATATAGTTTATTGGATTTTTGCATCGGAAATTATGCCATCCGCGATTGTAGCCAGCTGCGTGAGAACTTGAGGTCCTTTTCAATCAGGCTGGCACTGCATTCAAGCAATTCGCTGATCTCTTGGTTCTGCATTCCCATCAGGTATTTCAATTTCAGCGCACTTGATTGGCGTGGGTAGCGTACACTGAAGCTATCCAAGGCTTTGTCCATAATGATGAGCTGCTCAAATTGATCATCACTGGATTGATGGACAATGGTCAGTTGTTGCCGCTTTTGGGCTTGGAGTGTACGGGCATTGTCGATCAATATTTGACGCATGACCTTGGCGGCCATCAGGAAAAATGAACGCCTATCATGAATGTCATGTAATTCACTATTCGAAATTTTAAGGTAAGCATCGTGGATCAGTGCGGTGGTGCTATTCACACTGTCGGTCAGGACTTGATTATCAATACCATATTTCTCGGCGCTGCGAGCCCTTTCTTGTTCAGCAATTTTACGTAACTGCAGGTAAGCAAATTGATACAACTGACTTTCCGCCAATTTATCGCCGGCTTGCCAGTGCTGGATGATTTGGGTGAGATGGGATGATGATGGACGCATTATTGATCTCCAGCGACTTTTTTAAACTCTGATATGGCGTAAGTATTGATATCGTCAGAACCGTTAGTGTTCGGGGTAATGGTTTGCTGATAACGGTATAAGATACCTTGATCCCAGTGCTGGCCAGCGGGTAAGTATTCCCACGTTGTGTAGTGGGCGGGTTGCCCGAGTGGGTACCAACGCACGGTAACATTCATTTGTGCTAATTGGACATATGACGTTGAATTTTTTACCCACCACATATCAGCATATTCAGTTGTGACATTCCGGTTATAGGCTAATAGATCGGTTGGACAACTATCACCATTCAGGGGGGCTTGAAAAATCGTATGATCTTTTATCTGTAAGCAACTTTCCAGTATGTCTGTTTGTTGGTAAGTCGTTTGTTGCCATATGCCATTGTAATCAATCTGGCGGCCTTTATTTTCTGGATAGGTAAACCAGATCATTTCATTTTTATTGGCGTGTTGTATGCCAGCTTTAGGCCCTAATCCCTGTACTTTTTCCATGAAGAGCTGTGTCGTAGGGTCGAAACTAATGGCCATGGTGCGGTATTTCCAATCGCCTTCATCATCATGATCTTCCACGGCAAAGCCATTAAGATCGCTGCGTGTACATCCTGTCATACTGCATGCAGCCATACTCAACCAGTCATCAAAATTGGAGATAGGTTCTTTAATAACAGAGGTTATCGACTTATTTCGATCTAAATAGCAGCTATTAAAATAGTCACCAATGCTGGGATATTCGATCAGGTGAGTTGGGGTGATTTTATAACTAATTTCACCAATTGGCGTGTTATAAACAGGGCGGTCAATATACCTGAGATCAAGCACGCAAGCGCGTCCGAGGTGATTTTTTTTCTTGATAATGATATTTCGCAGTTTCACGTTGAGGGGAGAATAGATGACTTCATCAGAGGTAAAGTGGTGCTCGATATAATGTTGGCTCTGATTGAGGTGATCGACTGCCTCTTGGGTAGAAACCAGATCAAACGTTAACGAGTCTTTGATGCTATCAAGCACATTGAGATCGAGGCGGCGTAATTGTTGTTGAAAGGCAGGATCAGAGAGCATTTTACTGACCAGTTCAATCTCGGCTCTGTCTTGTGGGGTGTTATCCAGCGACAACAATAGCCGTGTCATATTGATGCTACGGCTGGGTGTTGAGGATGATAACGTAGGAGTGATCACCTCTTGTCCGGATAGCTGGGTGAGTAGATAGCTGTGCTCGTTGGTGCCGAGGAAGAAGCTGACGACATCCCCCGGATTATAGTGAAATGCCCCTTTGTCGGTGAATCCTTGTAAGTTAGAGCTGGTTTTATAGTACAACCCGGTTACTGGGGAATCGATAAAATAGCCAGTTTGAGGCAGCGGTGCGGTAGCTTTTTCCGTTGTCGGCGCGGCGGCGTGAGCGTGCTGTGCCAGTGAGCAGAATAGCAGTGTCGTGATGAGTTGTATTTTCATGTTTTTCGATGTTCCAGAACTTAAGCTTTAACGGGATCTTGAGTATTTGACTGCATGGGTACATCATGATTGGAATGATGCTGTGGTTTAGGTGTCATCATGATCAGCAGTAATCGCTGCTTAATATGCTTAGGGAGATCAGGGTTAGACAATATTCGCCGACGTGACAGTTCTAGCATCGCCCCAACGGATTTTAACGCGACATCACTTCCCTTGGCATGGAACATCATGCTGGTGACTTCAAACATCATATTTTCAGCAATGATTTTCTCTTCAGCCAATCGCTTGTTTTTTGCGGTTAAGGTGGCGGCGAAAACCATTACAGAGACCAGTAATAATGAGATCAAAAAAGAGGGGACTGGTCGACGCTGAATGAGTTTGCGGGTGCAATAAAACACTAAATGCTGTTTGGCTGATATTGGACGGCACAGTAAAACATGATCAATGTCTTGGCGTAGTTCGCTGACACTGGCATAGCGTTGGCTGGCTTGATGTTTTGTTGCTTTGACGATCACTGTGTGAATGTCTCCTGTTACGTCAGGAAAGAGCAATGCGAGAATTTTACCGAGTGAATAAAGGTCACTTTGCTGGGTGAGGAAATCGCCCGATTTTTGCTCTGGGCTGGCGAAATGCTCGCTAAATGCGACTAAACGGGCAGCAGGGGAGTCACTATTGAGATAGCCTGCCTGGGTCAGGTTAAAGTCCAGTAGTTTCGGGTGGTGGTCGTTATCCACTAGAATATTTTCTGGTTTGATATCGGCGTGTAAGATCTGATTTTGGTGTGCATGCTCAATCGCCTGACAGATCTGCTTAAATAGCGTCAGTTTTTCTGTTGCTGTGAGTGCATTGTCTTCGATAAAGCGATCGAGTGTCGTACCATCGACATGCTCCATGACGGTGTAGACGCAACCTTGATATTCTCCGCCATCGAAAACTTTCGCAATGCAAGGGTGATTGAGGCGTGCTAATAACTGCGCTTCAGCAAAGAGCGCATGCTTTCCCAATACCTGCGTGAGCGTGGGTTGGATAAATTTTATCGCCAACTGTTGCTCAAAGGTTTTATCAGCCCGATAGGCAGCATACACAACGCCCATCCCGCCTCGTCCTAACTCATGAGCTAGTTGATATTTGTCAATAGCATGATGGCTGAAATCAAGATCGTCATCGGTGGCGAGTTGAGCATGAAATCCCAAGAGTCCGGTGAAGGGTTGATCGGTATCAACGGCAAGCAAAGGCAATAGCTGCTGATATACCTCGGGATTGTCTGCTTGCAGCGTGATTAAAAACGCATGTTTTTCTGCGTCATCAAGATCAAGCAAATGATAGAACACTTGGGTGGAGGTAGAGTCTAATTGCACAGGTTACTACTTATTTTTTTGCTGTAGTGTAATCATAACCAGACATATTCCTGTGAGCAATGTCACATAATTTTTTGTGTAAAAAATTATTCTTTTTATTGGCTATTTTTGCAGCAACACATTGGTTTATTTGAAGAAAAATCGATATTTACCTGAGCGAAACGCAGCAAAGTTGTCCCGTTGATTCGGTAACATTGCCTTTAATATCGAGAGTCAGTATCTCCTTACTGAAATGCATGGTTGACAGTTATGAAAGGATGAAGCGGCGTGCGACCATGGATAACTATTTCCCTTACAACGGATGTTTATTGTTGACAGCTGTTGGCTAAGTCATTAATATCCGCGCCCAGCAAACGATTGCTACCGACAGACTAACTGTTGGTGAGATGTTCCGCCTGCCACATATCAGCTGATCCCGGTCAGTTGTTTTTCTTTTTTATAAAAGAGAGAGACAACATTTTTGGGGAATTGGCATGACCGTTAGCACAACATCCAGCTGTACAATATCAGCATCAAACACTGCATCCACACACGAATCAAAATCAACAACGTGGCAGAATAAAGCCATTTTAAGTGTCGCCTTTTTGATGGCTACGACTTCTGTTGGTCCTGGCTTCCTTACCCAAACAGCTGTTTTCACAAATATTTATAAAGTTGACATGGCATTCCCAGTATTTGCCTCGATGTTTATCACCTTCGGTATTGTGATGAACTTGTGGCGTATTGTGGGTGTTTCAGGTCTGCGTATTCAAGATATCGCTAATAAGATGGCGCCGGGGATGGGCTATTTTATCGGGATCTTGCTGGCGTTGGGTGCAGTGGCGTTCAACTTTGGTAATGTCAGTGGTTCAGCATTAGGTATCAATGTGCTTACCGGGGTTGATACGACCTGGGGTGCACTATTTACCGGAGTTGTTGGCAGTTTGCTGTTTGTGGTTCACAACGCTTCCAAGCGTATGGATCAGATGGCGCGCTATCTGGGTTTGTTCATGATTGTTCTTATCGCTTATGTGGCGATGACCAGCTTACCCCCTCTTGGTGAAACGCTGGTGGCAGCGGTAATGCCGACGGATATGGGCAGCCTGCTTCTACCAACCCTGACGATTGTTGGTGGCGCAGTAGGTGGTTACTACACGGGCGCTCAGCGTCTTGTCGATATCGGCCTGCAAGGTGAAGATAACGTAGGTGTAATCAAAAAAGCGGCGTGGGCAGGTATCTCTATTGCGGTCGTGATCCGTATCCTGCTGTTCTTGGCGGTGTTTGGGGTGATTGCAACTGGTGCTGTGTTGAATGGCTCCAACCCGGCAGCTGACGCCTTTCGTCACGGTGCGGGTGATGTAGGTTACTTCATCTTTGGCCTAGTATTGTTCGTTGCCTCTATCACGTCAGTAGTGGGTAACTCTTACATGGCTATCTCGCTGATCAAAACCTTGTTCCCAGTCGTAGCACGCAATGAGAAAGCATGGTGTGTCGGCTTTATCGTGCTGACCAGCCTGGGTACGGTATTCATGAACATGCCGATTCTGCTACTGATGCTGGCTGGTTTGGTGAACAGCATTATTCTGCCAATCGTACTGGGTATTGTATTGGCTGCAACCCGCCGTAAAGACATTGTCGGTGACTATAAGCATCCGATGTACTTGTCTGCGATTGGCGCACTGATTGTGGTGGTAATGGCGGCAGCAAGCTTCAGCAATATCGGTAACTTCATGAGTAAGTTTATCGGCTAATCGCAACACCTGATATAGCCTAAACACAAGAGTAAAAGCCGTCAACATGACGGCTTTTTGTGTTTTTGAATGGCTTGAGAGTATTTTATCCATGACACCCATATTTTTGTGATATTTTTGTGCTTTCCAGCCCTCTATCTTAGAGATTTCAAATGGGTGTCATGTTTGACTAGTGTTCTAACAAATAAACCAGATTCTCTTTAGCATGAATAAACCTGTTTCTTCGCTGAGGTAACTTGGGTATCTCTCGCAAATTGCCAATGTAGAGGATGATATTGGGAATAGAGTCATTATCTCCTTATTCTACGGTGGTAATATTTTGTCATATTTGCCGTTTTGTTAGGGAGAATACAAACAATGCTGGAATCAAATGTTTTTGATCGAACCGACTCTGACGAGCCAGAAATTAGTGCCAGACTGTATAACTTAACCATTGGCGCGGTGTTGTGCTGGGGGTTTGGGGTTAACTGGTGGATGGTATCAGCAATTTCGGTTGATACTGTACTTTCGGTATCACCGTGGGTGTTTTTTATCAGCTACTTTGCCAGCTGCCTATTTGGTGTTTATCTATTTAGCTCGTCTGATAGCCCCTTGATAAGTTTTGTTGGTTACAATTTTGTCGTGGTGCCGTTTGGTTTTGTTATCAATGTTGTTGTTTCCAACTATGACCCCGGCCTGGTGTTAGAGGCAATTAAAGTCACGGGCTTTGTTACCGGGTGTATGATGCTATTGGGAACCTTATTTCCAGCCTTTTTCAACCGTATCGCTGGCACTTTATGTATTTCATTATTAATGGTGCTATTGATTGAACTGTTCCAGATTTTTGTTTTGGGTATTCATCAAGCATGGATTGACTGGGTTATTGTGTTCATCTTCTGTGGTTACATTGGCTACGATTGGGGGCGGGCAAATCAGATCCCGAAAACATTCGATAACGCGGTAGACAGTGCCGCTGCGTTGTATATGGATATTATCAATTTATTCCTGCGGATCTTACGCATGATGGGGCGTAAGTAGGATCTAATACGGGTCTTTCGCAAAATGAAACGCTAGAGACACATCAAGCACCCAATGGGTGCTTGATGTGTTTTGGAGCGAAGGTTTTTACTGGAGCGTTATTTTGCTTCAGCCATGTCCATAATTGGTTGGTTCTTACGCATTGCAAACATGCAGAATCCGATAAACCATACGCCGCTGACAGCAAGGCCCGCCCATGCAGAGTGGGTGTAACCAATTGCGATATAGCCAAGTAGTGCACCAAAGGCAACAGATACCGCATAAGGTAGCTGAGTCAGTACGTGATCCATATGGTGACAACCTGCGCCTGTCGCAGACAAAATACTGGTACTTGAGATTGGTGAACTGTGGTCACCAAATACCGCACCTGCCAGTACAGCAGATAGCATAGGTAGTAACATGCTGATATCACTAGCTGCAGCAATGTCGCCTGCTAGCGGTAGCATGATGCCGAAGGTGCCCCAGCTTGTGCCAGTTGCAAATGCCATTGCACAAGACAGAACGAAGATAACAGCAGGCAGCATTTCAATTGGGATGTTGCCATTTGCCATCGAAGCCAGGTACATACCGGTTTCCATGTCACGTACCACACCACCGATAGTCCAGGCAAAGAACAGAATCACGATAGCAGGCAGCATCGCGCTGATCCCTTGGGGTGCGGCTTTAAGCCAGGTTTTAGCACTGAGTTTCAAGCGTAGTGCGAGTGCAATAGAAACGACTAAGCTACAGATTGCACCATATACCAATGATGAACCGACGTTAGTGTTTTCGAATGAGCCAATAACGCTGAACTCAAGGCCTTTCGCAGCCAGTACAGTTGCACCTGATTCGATCATGAAATAGACCGTCGCTGCAGTTAGCGTCAGGATAGGGAGTACCATATCAATCATGCTACCGTTGCTGCCTTCAGGTGTTTCGATATCAAGACCCGTTGGACGGCCACGAGACTCATCCCATAGTTTACCTTCCAGCGCCCACTCTTCGTGCTTACGCATTGGGCCAATATCAAGTTGGAATGCAATGACACATAGCACCATAACCAGCGTAAATACCGCATATAGGTTCATCGGTACCATCTCGACGAACGCAGCGATTGGGCTCTGGTCTGTCACGTTATGTGCCACCATGATCCCGCCAATCAGGGCGATGATATAAGCTCCCCAAGACGAAATAGGCATGAGTACACAAACTGGTGCTGCTGTTGAGTCCAACAAATACGCCAGTTTAGCGCGAGAAATTTGGAAACGGTCGGTAACTGGGCGACAAATAGCACCTACAGACAGGCTATGGAAAAAGTCGTCGATAAAAAAGATGAATACCATCAAACCTGTTAGCGATTTAGCACTGCGTCGATCTTTGCAGCGTACGGCTGCCCAGTCGGCAAAGGCTTGTGTCGCGCCAGAGGCACTCATCAGGCTGATCAATGCGCCTAGCAATAACATGAAAATGATCATATTAACGTTATCGCTGTTCAGGCTGCCGTTAGACCATACAATGCTAAGGACTTTCTCTGAAAGGTATTTTAGTGCGCCAACAGGTGAATAATCGGTCAGCATAAAGGCACCGGAAACGATACCTGCACCTAGTGATAATAGGACACGACGTGTTGTAACAGCGAGGATAACCGCTAACACTGGCGGGAGAATTGACCAAGCGGAATCTGAATAATGGATGAGGTTCATGATCTCTGTACACCTACAAAATAAGGTGGAGATCTACCGAAAAGAGGTGTAACGAAGACGTACAAAAGTGATGACTTGTTACCCCTTCAGGTAGCGCTCCATAGGAAAAAAACTATGGCAGTCTTACGCCTATTCGACGTAAGCCCAGCGACTGAGTGTGATAACAACAGTCACTTCGGCGCTGACTCCTTTCTCCGGCATCATCGGTATCATCCTCCGCACGGGTACTTATAGGCAGCGCGCCTCTACTGATTAAGGGTTTGCGTTAGCTATCTTATCAATAACCGACCACAGAGCAAGTGTTAAATCACAAAAAAGATAGATATTTGGCAACAATCTATTGTTCTTATCGTTACGATTAGGTTATTGGTTTGTGTGTCTGGTGTTTATGAATGATTATCGACTTATCTATGCATGGAATTTTCATTTGCTAAGGAGTTAGCATGATTAAAAAACACTTTGAATTGATCGACAAGCCGACCTTTTTTGGGGCGTTAGGGTTGTTGTTCTCCGTGATAATCCCCCTATTGTTGTTTCCAGCCCAAGGTGCAGAGTGGATTGCGATAGCCAAAACATTCATGACTGATAAACTCGGTTTCCTTTATTTGGCACTCGGCCTCGCTGCTTTCTTCTTTATGATTTATATCATTTTTTCAGATATAGGCCAGATTAAATTAGGTGATGCTGACGAAAAGCCGGAATTTAAAACCGCCTCTTGGGCGGCGATGCTGTTCTGTGGTGGTATCGGTGCCAGTATCCTGTATTGGGGGACTATTGAATGGGCATATTATTATCAGAGCCCCCCTTTCCAGTTAGAACCAGGCAGTGAGGAAGCGGTGCGTTGGGCGGCGACGTACGGTATTTTCCACTGGGGGCCGGTTGCATGGTCAATTTATCTGATCCCAGCCATTCCTATCGCCTATTTCTTCTATGTGCGTAAACAGCCAGTATTGAAAGTTTCTGCTGCGTTAATGCCTGTTATTGGTGAGGCGCGTAGCCATGGTAAATGGGGTAAGGTCATTGATATTTTGTTTATCTTTGGTCTGCTCGGTGGCGCGGCGACTACGCTGGGCTTGGCGGCACCGTTGATCAATGAGGGGATCAGCTATTTATTTGGGATCCCATCAACAACAACGACTCAGATTGGCGTGTTACTACTTTGTACGGCTTTATTTGCGTATTCATCTTATAAAGGGATGGATGAAGGCATTAAAGTGCTCAGTAATATTAACTTCTGGGGCGCGCTGGCACTGTTGGCCTTTGTTTTGGTGGCGGGGCCAACCTTGTTTATGCTGGAAACCGGACTCGATTCTATCGGTCGTATGTTGTCGAATTTCTTCATTATGGCAACATGGGCAGAACCGTTCGGTGGTTACGGCACGTTTGAAGATACTCACTTCCCGCAAGACTGGACCATTTTCTATTGGGCATGGTGGCTCGTGTTTGCACCAAGCATGGGCTTGTTCGTGGCGCGTATCTCACGCGGTCGGACGATTAAGCAAATGGTGTCAGGGTCGATCTTCTTCGGTTCACTAGGCTGCGCACTGTACTTCATGATTTTAGGTAATTTTGGCTTATCGCTACAGTTATCAGGTCAGTTGGATGTTATTGGCATTCTTAATAGTGAAGGTCCAACGCGAGCTATTTTCTCGATTCTTGAACAGTTGCCGATGAGTACCATGGTCATCGCGGTGTTTACTCTCTTGTGTATTATTTTCACCGCCACTACGTTTGACTCGATCTCGTTTATTCTGGCTTCTGTGGTACAGAATAACGTCACGGAAGATCCGTTGCGTTGGAACCGTCTGTTCTGGGCATTCACCTTGTCATTGATGCCATCTATTTTGATGTTCATGGGAGGGCTGGCAACCTTGCAAACCGCCGCCATTGTTGGTGGCCTTCCGTTACTTGTGATTGCCGTGATGTTGATGATTTCTGGTGTGAAAGCGGCAACACTCGATTTGGCCCATCAGGAAGGCTATATCGATCCGGTGATCAATATTGAAGAATTTCCGGATGTCGACCCATGGTCGAAAGAAGGCATGGCGATGGCACAATTTGAGCGCTTGAAAGATGAGGCAGTTGCAGCCGCGGAAGAAGAGCGTGAAAAACTGAACGCCATCTGGGATCTGAAGAAAGCAATCCGTGCCACTGCGTTGTCAAAAGGCGAGTCAGGGATGGAGTTGGGCGATGCACCGCAAGAGCAACTGGACGAAATCAGACGTCTGACTGATGAAGCTATGGCAGCCAAAGAACATAAGCTGCAAGCCTCTGAGCAAGCTCAGGAAGCACGTAAAGTATTCGATGATCTGATGCGTACCCGCCTAGAGCAAGAAGCGGCAGATGCGCAAGCAGAAGCGAAAGCGTAAAGCCATTTAATTCAATGATGTTAGTTGAATCGGAGAGCCGTCCTAACAGGGCGGCTTTTTTGACGACAGCGTTAAATAGACGTAGTCTCGGTCACACGGTGGTTGTGGCAAACTTAGACTTTCATGCAGCCATTTGTGATAATGAGCCTGTTATATCAATTCAAATCAGGTACGCTTTCTTATTTATGGGATGGGTACTTGCATGTTTGGCCGAGGGATGAATGGCAACAATTACTGATGTGTCGCGTATTGCGGGTGTATCGAAAGCGACGGTATCACGTGTAATTAATGGAACAGGGCAAGTCAGAGAAAGTACGGTGCTGATGGTTAGGCAGGTTATGTCTGATTTGAACTACAAACCTTGTTCTGTCGCACAAACATTGGCAACAAAACGAAGTAACAGTGTAGGGTTAGTGCTTTCTGATTTTACTGGTAGTTACTTTGGTATTCTATTAAAAGAAGCCTCAATGGGTGCCGATCGGATTGGTAAGCAATTATTGATTGCTGACGGACAGAATCAGGCTGAATCCGAATTAAAAGCCGTCTATTCTTTGGTTGATAAAAAGTGCGATGTGATTGTGCTTTATAGTCGCCAACTCTCACCAGAGCAGATCATTGCACTGAATCAGTCGATAGATATTCCTTTGGTCAATATCGGGCGTGCATTGCCCGTAGAAGCGGGTTATTCGATTGCCTTTGATCAAAAGCATGCTATTGAGATAGCCGTAGAGCATTTGGTTGAACTTGGCCATCGCATTATCATGTATTTAGGTCCCGATCCCACCACGCCAACATCGACGTTACGCTTGGCTGGCTTCAATGATGCGATTAATAGACGCTCTGAAGACGGTATCATTGCGTCTTACGCGACCAGTGAATTTGGCTATATTGAAGGCTATGAAGCCGCGAAGAAAATAGTGAGAGAAAATGCACTACCGTCGTCAATGGTGGTCGCTTCTGATGATATTGCTATTGGTTGTATCAAGGCACTAAGTGAGCAAGGTATTTCCGTTCCTAAAGATGTATCAATTATTAGCATTGATAACGATCCTTGTAGCCCATTCGTGACGCCGTCATTGACCACCATTGATGTGCCAATCCAAAAAATCATGGCGCAGGCTATGTCAGTCGCGCAACAGTTTGCCGAGGGGACGGATAAGGTTGAACCTGAAATTGTCTGCGGTACGTTGATTGTGCGTGAATCTACACAAGCCGTAAGTCTGTAACGTTATTCTCTCAAAGTGACCTAAAAGTACTAGCTCATTCCCGATGGGCTAGTTGTCGAGGTCTTTACAAATCATGTTGTGCTTAGAGGCCAATGCCTTTTTGTTTCTACTCTAAATATGCTCCCATTCTCTCATTTTTCGTAATGTTATCCATTTAGTTGCAGTATAAAAAACAGACAGCTGTTGCATTTGTAACCAATGGTTAGTGCAGTTAAATGTATCGCTTGGTATAAATGTAACCGGTCTCTGAAACCGGTTACATTCCAGAAAAGAACACATCATTACGACCCAAGGAGTGACAGTATGAATATATTTCTTTGTTGTGCTGCAGGCATGTCGACCAGCATGCTCGTCAGCAGAATGGAACAAGCCGCAAAAGATAAGGGTATTGAGTGTGACATATCAGCCCATTCTATTGCTGAGTTCGATGATTGCATTAAGTGGGGGGATGTCTGCTTAGTTGCCCCGCAAGTTAAATTTAAATATGAAGAATTTAAACGTATAGCTAATGAGCAAGGAAAAGGATGCGCGCTCATCGATATGATGAATTACGGTTTATTAAAAGGTGACGCGGTGTTGGATCAAGCGGTGGCTTTGTATAACGCACAGTCAACAGTGGAGGGATAATCTCATGGCTATATTTGATCGAGTACTCGTTTTTGTTGAAAATGTGGTTGCACCAACCGCCGGGAAAATATCAGCACAAAGGCATGTTAATGCGATTAAAGATGGTTTTGTTTCGACAATGCCGTTTCTCATTGTGGGATCGTTGCTGCTGGTATTAGCATTTCCTCCTTCGGAAGGTAATTTCTTTTTTGATGGTTGGCATGGACTGATTAACCTTATTGGTAAAGATAACATTCTGGCTCCTTTCCAATTAAGTATGGGTATATTTTCATTATATGCCGCATTTGGTATCGGTTTTAGTTTAGCGGAATCATATAAGCTACGTGCTATGAATACCGGCATGTTATCAATGTTTGCTTTCTTGCTCGCGGTAGCACCAATGATCACTATAGAAAATGTAGGAGGTGTACTGCCTGGTGCATTTTTAGGTGGTACAGGTGCATTTACCGCAATTATTTGTGGCTTATTTGTGCCTGAGATGCAGCGCTTACTGATCAAATATAATATTCGCATTAAAATGCCGGAGGCGGTGCCACCTAAGATTTCAGCGTCGTTTGATCTGCTTATTCCTATTGTATTTATTTCTATCATTATCACGATAATCAATGTGTTGCTCGGTGGGTATGATCTACAAATACCGTCTGCCATTATGAAATTATTCCAACCTCTTGTTGTGGCCTCTGACAGTTATATTGCCTGTCTAATCGCGGTATTAATGGTTCAACTATTGTGGTTTAGCGGTATTCATGGTGGTTCGGTTGTCGGCGGGATCATTGGGCCAATGCTTCTAATTAACCTTGGTTTGAACCAAGATGCCTTAGCCGCTGGTCAGCCATTGCCTGCAATCTTTATTAATCCGGTTATGGACTTCTTTATATTTGTTGGTGGTGCGGGTGGTACATGGGGCTTAGTCGTATTAATGATGCGCTCTAAAGCAACGCAGCTGAAAACCATTGGTAAAATGTCGATTGTACCGGGCGCCTTTAATATTAACGAGCCAGTGATTTTTGGTACACCTATCGTCATGAACCCCATTTATTTCATTCCGTGGTTACTGGCACCTGCGCTAAATACCACCATTGTGTGGCTAGCATTTAAAACTGGTTTTGTTGCAAAAATTATCGCCATTCCACCGTGGACAATGCCTGCTCCGATAGGTGCGATTATTGCAACTAATTCAGGCACTGCAGCACTGGTGGTTCTAAGCAGCCTTATCGTGAGCAGTATTGTGTTCTACCCATTCTTAAAAGTGCATGAAAAACAGTTGCTTGCTGAAGAGGGCGCGATGGCTGCTGCCACAGACAAAACGGATGGTCTCGTACCTACAGAGGCAAACTAAATGAATACTGTTATTCAATGCAGTGACGACATTACGGAAGAGTTCTTGATGACGCTGTTGTGTCAGGTCGGAGAGGCTCGTGCTGCCTGTATGGAAGCCATGCGTGCTGCCCGTCGGGGCGATCATCTTAAAGCACTTGAGTTACTCAAGGAGGGGGACCAAGCCCTGATTGCTGTACATAAAACGCAAACATCGTTGATTGGTTTTGATGAAGGGGCGGGTAAAGTCACCATGACTTTAATTCTCACTCATATTCAAGATCATATTATGACTACGATGCTGTGTAGAGAGTTGGCAGAAGAAGTGATTGCGATTCAGGAAAAATTGCATCATTTATTACAACGTGAATCTCAGTCTGAATTAACACATCAAGGGAATGAAAGTAATGCAGAAGCGAATATTTGATTATACCGCTCAAGATTTTAAGACCGCATCACGACAGCAGCTTGTCGACAGTATTCGAAACTCTGAAGGCCGTACGATCATGGTGGAAAATGTTGTTGGCATTACGCCACCGATAGATATGGTTTCTGGGGCAGAAATTGCCGCCGCTTTTGGTGCTGATATGATCACATTAAACTGTCTTGATGTGATGAAACCCGCCATTAAAGTGCTGTCAGAAACACCCGATGAAGTGATGACGGTTGAGCAAATAAAAGCGAGAACGGGACGTTTGATTGGCTGTAACTTAGAGCCAGTGCCTAGCAATGTAGAGCATGTTGATCTTGGCCGAACCGTGACTAAAGAAACGGTAGAGCAAGCCATTAAAATCGGACTTGATTATGTGATGCTAACGGGAAACCCAGGCAATTGCGTCACTCAGGAAACGATCCTTGATGCGATATCACTGGTGCGTAGTGTATCAAAAGACATCATTGTCATTGCAGGGAAAATGCATGCTGGCGGTGTAGGGAATGATTATAACTTAAGCATCGTTGAGCAGTTTGCTGAGGCTGGCGCTGACGTAATGATGTTCCCTGCCCCTTATACCACGCCGGGCGTTAATGATGAATTAGCGAGAAGCATGATGGCAGCGGTACATGATAGCGGGATGTTAGGTATGTTGGCGATTGGTACTTCTCAGGAAGGGGCAACAGAGTCATATATTGAGCAGGTTGCAATGGCATGTAAGGCCGCTGGTGCCGATATTGTTCATATTGGAGATGGGGGATATAGCGGTATAGCTCCTCCTGAGAATATTATGCGCCTAGGTATCACACTTCGTGGTCGCCGGCATCAATATAAACGGATGGCAAATCGGCGTTAAAATACAGTAAATATACATATAAAAGAACAGCGTTAAGTTGGTAAAGATAGAGGTATATGTTTATTTAAATATGCCTCTCTTTGAATATATAGAGCAAAAATTAATGTTCGTTTCACACCCATATGACTGACAATATATTATTTATCATGGAGTAGATGTAATGAAAAGCTTCAAATCACCATTGAAAGTATTAGCTATTGCATTAATGTCACAACTCGTCATTAATAATAGTGCTTTTGCTGATAGTTATCATCCAGAAGCCGATCAGGTTGAATTACTATGGAAGGTTATTGATCATGAAATTGGAGAGAATATATTTTTAGGAAGTCTGACAATAACGAATAATGGTATTGAACCTCTTGGTGACAAAGACTGGTCATTATTTTTCAGTTCTGTAAGACCGCCAGCGTCTGTATTACCTATTGATAGCATTGATGGGAATAATGCAAGAAAACAGATGGCAGATCAGTTTTTATCATTAAAAAATGCGGATAAATCAAAAAGTGGCGATTATTTTGTATTAGAGCCGGTGGTGGGTTTTGAACCTATTCAGCCTGGTGAGTCTAGAGAGATTATGATCACCGCTCAATATTGGCAAATGTTAAAAAATGACTCCCCATCCGGTTTTCATATTTCCTTTAATGGTAATGCTCCACATGCAGTATCGGTTGATGTGGTCATGGATCCTTCTGATCCAAAACAAACAAAACAAAGCGTTGATGATAATATGCCTGTTCAAACCGCATCTCTACGCTTTTCTGAGAATACAGCTACGGAATTAAATGTTCCAATTCAAAATTATGTCGTTCCACAGTTACAATCTGCAGAACTAAGTGATGCTGGGTTTTTAACGTTACTCGGTTCAACATCATCAATTAATGCACCAGATGATTTAAGTAAAGAAGCAGTATACTTACAGAGTGCATTAAAAGATCTTATTGTTGGTGAGTTCCCAATCAATAAAATTAAACCGAATGTTGCTGGACTAATTACATTAAAATTAAATCCTTTACTTGATACTGATTCCGATGGTGTTGCAGATAATGAAGGATATAAATTAAGCATAGATCCATTTAATGGCATTGTTATTGAAGGTAAAGATGCTAGCGGTGTTTTTTATGGCATACAATCATTGCGTCAGTTAATACCCAATGATGTTTACCAAGCATCTGTTGGTGATAATAAAATGCAGTATGCAGTGTTACCTGCAGTGACTTCTCTTGATGCTCCTCGATTTGAATATCGTGGTATGATGTTGGATGTTGCCCGTCATTTTCAAACTAAAGAGACAATTTTTAAATTAATTGATTTGCTTGCTTATTATAAAATTAATAAATTTGAAATGAATGTAGCTAATGATGAAGGATGGCGCTTAGAAATACCAGGTATTCCTGAGTTAACAGAATTTAGCGCCAAACGTGGTTATGATATCAATGATGCGTCGATGCTGCACATCGCTATGGGATCGGGTAATGAGTTCTCATCGGGTGATGGCATTGAAGGAAAACCAGAAAATATTACAGAAGCAAATAATGGTGTAAATCCTAACTTTCAGGGGTTTGAAATTGCACAACAAAACTTTTTAGGTAAAGGTTGGGGGTATTATACCGTTGAAGATTTTAAAGATATTTTAAAATATGCCGCTGATCGCCATATTGATATTATATTAGAATACGATTTTCCAGCACATGCCAGAGCAGCAGTTAAAGCGATGGAATATCGCTACAATAAATATAAAGATACTGATCTAGCTGAGGCAAATCGCTACCGTTTGATCGATCCACTTGATGAGTCACAATATTATACCGCTCAGTTCTATACTGATAATATTGTCAATCCATCATTAGAGGGAACCTATGCCTTCTTAAATAAAGTGATTAGTGAAACGAAGGCAATGTATGATGCCGTACCGGAAGCCGATATCACACGCTTGCATGGTGGTGGTGATGAATTACCGCCTCTTGGGGCAAATGAATGGTGGGCTAAATCACCAGCAATCCAGAAAAACCCCGAAACTGCAGGTAAAACAGATGCCGAACTATTCGATTATTTCTTCAGCCGTTGGATTTCCATTATTAATCAGAATGGTTTTAAAATGGCTAGCTGGGGTGATGTACTAACGCATAATGGTACCGGTAATGTTGATTATGGTGAGCTATACCCTATTTTTTGGAATAATGTGTGGGGTTGGGGAAATGAGCATCAATCATATGTATATGCAAATAAGGGATATCAGGTAGTACTGTCGCATGCAACAAATTTGTATTTTGATTTAGCGTATAACAAGCATCCTGATGAAATTGGCTATCACTGGGCTGGCTATACAGATACGAAAAAAGCGTTTGAATACCGTCCATTTAATATTTATGCCAATGGAAAAATAGATAAATTAGGTAATCCAGTCGAATGGAATCCAAACTGGGTAGAATTAACAGAAGAAGGCAAGCAGAATATTGTAGGGCTCCAAGGTCAGCTGTTTTCAGAAAATGCAAAATCACCTGAAATCATGGAGTACTTAGTTTTCCCTAAGTTGCTTGGTGTTGCAGAGCGAGCTTGGGTCACAAGTATGCCCGCTGAGTTGCCTATAGACCAAAGTGGTAAAACACCGATGGATCAGGCTTGGGACACTTTTGCGAATACTCTAGGGCAGCATGCCCTTGCGAAGCTAGAGTTTATTCAACCCGTCGATATTTATAATCAACTGCCACCACAACATGGTGTGAACTATCGAGTTCCCTTGCCTGGAGCTGTAATTGAAGGTGGTATGCTTAATATTAATACTAGATTCCCAGGGTTAGAAAACCAATATTCATTGGATGGCGGCCAGTCATGGGTTCCATATTATGCTCCTATTAATGTTAACCATGTAAAAACGGTTAAGACACGTAGCGTAACAATGTCAGGAAGAAGTAGTCGAGTAGAAGCAGTATCGCAGCAATAGATTTTCATTTGTTAGAAATAGCCAGTTGATTTCCCCCAACTGGCTTTTCTTTCAATGAGTCATACTAGCGGTAATGTCTTATTCACAAATCTGTCTATATCTCCTTGGACACGTTGAGATAAAATAATCAGAATTAGGATTTCATCATAATGAAAACATCAATAAAATTGGCCGTCATTGGCGGTGGTAGCAGTTACACTCCTGAATTGGTTGAAGGTATCTTAAAAAGAATTGACCATTTGCCGATTAAAGAAATTCATTTTGTCGATGTTGAAGCAGGTCAGGAAAAACTGGATATTATTGAAGCGTTGGTGCGGCGGATGATCGCCAAGGTTGGCGCGACGATCACAGTGAAAGCCTCGTTGGATCGCCGAGCTGCAATAAAGGGGGCGGACTTTGTTATGACTCAGTTCCGTGTCGGGGGTCTGATGGCTCGTGCCAATGATGAGCGTATCCCGCTTAACTATAATGTGATTGGTCAAGAAACCACAGGCCCCGGCGGTTTTGCCAAAGCCCTGCGCACGATTCCAGTGATCCTAGATATTTGTCGAGATATTGAAGAGTTAGCCCCCAATGCCTGGATGTTAAATTTTACAAACCCTGCAGGGTTAGTAACTGAAGCCATATTGAAATATACCAAGGTTAAAACCATTGGCCTTTGCAATGTACCTGTTTCTATGAAAGTCATGATTGCACAGATGATGAAGTGCTCTGCTGACGATTTATCTTTAGAGTTTGCAGGATTGAATCATCTAGTGTGGGTTCATAGAGCCTGGCTTGGAGCCAATGATATTACGGCGGATGTACTTGAAAAAATCGCCGACGGGGCCAATTTCAGCATGGCGAATATTTTTGAAGAGCCGTGGGATCCTCATTTCATTAAAGCGCTGGGTGCGATTCCTTGCCCGTATCATCGTTATTTCTACCAAACAGCAGCCATGTTAGAAGAGGAAAAACAGGCGGCTAAGAATGGCGGTACACGTGCAGAACAAGTGATGGTGACGGAGAAAGAGCTGTTTGAGTTATATAAAGATCCTAATCTTGCACATAAGCCTGAGCAGCTAGAAAAACGTGGTGGTGCATATTATTCTGATGCGTCACTGAATTTAATGGATGCCATATATAATAACCTCAACACCATCAATGTTGTTAACGTGCGTAATAACGGTACCATATCGAGTCTACCTGATGATGTGGTGATTGAATGCAGTGCGGTTGTTGGTAACTGGGGAGCTCGGCCTTTAACCGTTGGTCAATTGGAGCCCGCTATCAGTGGATTGATTCATCAGGTTAAGGCCTACGAGCAACTGGCAGTCGACGCAGCCGTGCATGGTGATTATGACAAGGGGTTAATGGCACTGGTAAGCCATCCCCTTGTTACTGACATTAAACAAGCAAAAGAAATATTCGATGATATATTGAGAGTGAATCGTGATTATTTGCCGCAATTTAATTAACGTTTGAGTGTCAAAATTTAGCAAGCGGGCAAGATGCCAGACATTTAATACATAGGAGATGTTATGCATGTTATTTTTAATGCTGATGATTTCGGCTTAACACCAGGTGTTAATTTAGGAATTATAGCGGCGAGCCAAACGGGAGTCGTCCGTTCGACCACCTTGATGGTGGGAATGGAAGCCGATAAGCAAGCAATTGATTTAGCCAAGTTAAACCCTTCGCTGAGTGTTGGGCTTCATTTGCGCTTTACAGCCGGTATATCCCTGACAGCTGCTCCCAGTTTGACGGATAAAAATGGGCGCTTTTTTACCTATAAGGTGTTTGATCAAATGAGGGGGCTCTGCGAACGGCAGATCGCCGATGAGATCATCGCCCAGATAGATTATTTTCTGGCAACAGGCATACCGCTGAGCCATATTGACAGCCATCACCATGCGCATACTCATCCACAAATATTGCCCGTAGTGAAAGAGATTGCGCGTGATTATCATTTGCCGTTAAGGGATTATGGTTATCCGGCCTCAGCAAGAAAACACACCAAGTATCATTTCAATAGTGACTTCTATGGCGAAGACATCAGTATTGATACGATTGTCGGGATCATTAATCAACATCAAAATGATACTGATATCTTAGAAATAATGTGTCATCCAGCGTATATAGATCAATGTTTATTAGATACCAGTAACTATAACCTGCCTCGGGCAAAGGAATTGGCAATATTAACGGACAAGGGGTTGATCACACAGTTAGATATGATGGGAGTCACGCTTGGCGATTATTCCATTTTTTCTGACTAAGCGAATGAAATTCGGGGGCAGCACCAGAAGCCAAAGCGTAACCGTAACGTTTAGGCGTTGGATAGATGAAGTATGTAACAAATAAAAAAGCGGTCAGTGCCTACACTGACCGCTTTTTTTAGAGGGGGGGGATTAAGCCGCTGATTTTTGAAGCGTAGGCTTTTTCTTGATGAACTTGTCACCCGCAGTGTAGATACACAGTGCGATAACGACGGTTACTACACCAGCCAGTTTCTGCAGCGTGATCGTCTCACCCAGCAGGAAGTAAGCCACGATCATCGCGAACAGTGGCAGTACGTTCAGAGCCATTGTGGTGATAACCGCATCTTGTGTTTTCAGTGTCGCCAGCTCCCATATCGCGTAAGCAAAACCTGAACACAACAGGCCAAGCGCTAGGATGCTGCCTAGGTTCTTGCCGTTTTCAACCAGTACGCTTGCAGAGCTGAAGTCAGCGCCAGTGATCAGACCCAAAATAAGTAGCGCAACAGTCGCAGACGCGAACTGGTAGAAGCTGCTTGAGTACAGGTCGTAACGTGAGTTCAAGTCAGAGCCGAACTTACCCAGAATGTAGTTGTAGGTCACAAAGCCAAGCACACCACACAGCGCGAATAAGTGACCGAGGTTGATACCTTGGATCTTGTTCGATGGGTCGTACGCGATGATACCCGCACCAACTAGTGATAGCACAACCGCGAACACTTTTGGTGCAGAAGGCTTAATTTTATCAATGATAAATACCGCCAGCATGGTCAGGAACGGTGCCATACCGTTGATCACACCGATTTCGCCAGACGAGGTGTATTCATACGCCAAAATAGTGAAGTAGAAGAACACCGCTTGTGCCGAGATACCAGCCGCCATCAGCAGGAATGCGTCTTTCTTGCTTTGGATCTTTTTCAGGGTGTGCTTCTTAGAGAACATGAACACGGTCACGAAACACAGCGTTGCGATCGCATAACGCGCGATAGCAAGCACCACAGGATCAAGCTTACCAGCCAGTACGCCACCCAGAGGGAATGATGCGCCCCACAGCGCCGCACAAGTCAGTGCGAGGGTTAACCCCAGTGATTTATTTGGAGCGGTTTTACTCATTTTTCTAATCTCACATAAAGGCATTCATGAACACCTTTTAAAAGCCACTATGATTATTGCGGACAAATCTGAATAACGTGTTCTAAACGCTGATCTTTTTGGTACAAAGATGCATATGCGTAGCCTACGCCTTCAAGGTTGGTTGGTGCACCGTCTGCCACAGCAAACACTTTCTCAAGGATCTTGTTTGATACATTGTCGATGGTGTCAGTGGCATCCATGATGCCGCAGGCGTTGATGTCCATGTCTGCGGTAATCAAAGCGCTGTTACCTGATACGCGGATCACTGGCACTATTGAGTTATTGAAACCTGCAGCGCCTGCCGTCCACAGGATCAACTGACAGCCTAGTGAGGCAAAGTGCATCGCGGCGCCACCACATAGCATGGTTGTTTCAGTCAGATAGAAACCCGGTGTGGTTGGCTTTTCACGGTGAAGATGGTTAATACGCAGGCAGTCTTGAATTGGACGGGTACCGGTTTTGTGCATCGCACCTTGTGATTTTTCATCGATGGTTGTTAGGCCTCCTACGCTATTACCGATCGACATGGTCTCCGTGCCTTCGATCACATGCCAGCGCTGCAAATCTTCACTGATTAGACGCGCAATTTTCTCACCCACTTCAGGGGTTACAGAGCGAGCTTTTAGGATCTCTTCACAGCCAAGTAGCTCAAGTAGTTCACCTGCCATGGTGGTTGCGCCCAAATCGACCAGTTTGTCAGAAGCGGCACCCACTGATGGGTTAGACGCAAGACCACTTGAGGTATCTGAACCACCACACTTAATACCAATACGTAGTGCTGAAACGGGCGCATCAACACGCTCAATGCTATCGGCGTAAGCTTTCAATTCTTTTGCTAGTTCGATACCGTCTTTGATCGTTTCGATTGTGCCTTTGTTTTTGATAACCGTTAGAGTATGAACCGGTAGCCCTTCGTTACGAACAGGCTCTGCAATCATTTGTGGATCAATCGAGCCACAGCCCATCGCAATCACCAGCACACCGGCGATGTTCGGGTTGGTTGCGGTATGGATGATGGTATCGATCATCTCCTCGTTACCGCCATACATACAGGTGTAGTGGTTGGTTACCACAACGGAGTTATCGATTTCTTTGCTGATGTTACGTGCAATACCTTCACAGCACTCATCAATCGCCACGATCATAATATTGTTACGAATACCGAATGACCCATTTGGGCGTGGGTAACCTTTGAATGAAGTTGTCATTATTGTTCGATTCCCATTTGTTTGATGATTTCTTCAATAATTGATTCTGGAATGTCCAGACGCTCACTGCGCACGTTCTGCACATGAACAAGTTGACCTAGCGGGATTTCAACAATTGACTTACCAATGGAGTGACCGCATTTCAAAATGTGCTCACCGTTTACGATGTTGTTTAGCGCAATCTTATTGCCGAAGGTGATTTTTTGCAGTGCTGTGATGTCTGCGATCACTTCGTTATCAGCTGAAATAATTTCAACTGATTCATGTTTTTCTACGTCGCCCAGTAATGTCGCTACGTTGTCTGTAGGAGAAAGTTTAATGGCTTTCATTGTTCATTTCCAAAATGTTGATTGTCTTATTGTCGGACAATCAGCATTATACAGTCAGACAAAAGTTAAAAGATGATAGATATCACACTTTTGAGTCGTATCTTGAAACAGTGTTACACAGACAGAATAATGCAGTCGGAAAAGGGAGAGATATCAATAGCCGATATTTAGATCAACATATTGATTTTTAAGGTTTATGTGTTATTTTCGAGTAAGGTAGTGCTGAGGGATAGCTGGTAGTGTACGCGACAAGTGCTCAATAAAAAATGTGAGCATTGTCACGTTATGTTTTCATAACGTTGAATGGACTATTGCATGATCATCTTGAGGTAACTTGGGTATAGTGTGTTTTAAGCGCAGTGAGTCGATGAGTGAACGCGATAGCGTTAAAGGAAGCTTGTTAAACTCTCTAAAGAGGCCTTGAATGATTTCAAGATGGTTTCTGGGTCATGGCGAGGATTTTTTACATTTTTCCAGATTGGTTTATTGTCAGCATAGATTATTGCTTCTTTTCCTAGATTGTCAGGATGATCATCATATACGACAGAGTACTTTAGTGGCTGGTTATCTTCAAAATAGTAACTGTATTCAATACCAAATAGACCTTTACTGACCGTTATTTTAGCCAGCTTAAGGTCATTATTGATATCAAAATAGTAAGTAATTTGGGGTGGTAATGATTCGAATTCATCAGTCGTGAGTGAGAGGTTCATTACATTATAATTGGCTATGTTGTCGTTTATTCTATTAACTTTTAAGTTAACATCTTTGGATGTAACCGCTGAGTATGAAGTATGGCTCCAGCATATAAATAGTATATAAGTAAGTAGTTTCATTTTATTCCTATAGAATGATGTTTTAATTTAGCTACTCTTTTTAGAGTAACTTATTGTATGTCAAAATACATAAGTAAATCATGCCCGTAAAAATTGCATATTTTAATAAAAGTCTAACCATATTAAATAGTGTCATTAATATCTTCATTTGAGGATTATTAAAATATTTACCGTAAACAAGTTGATCAAAATGACGGTCTCTATCAATGATTTTTTCAAAAGAAATCTTGAGGTTATTACTGTGTTTGTAGTCTCTAATTACGGCTTGTAATAGTTTCTTTAGTCGCTCATTTGGACCTGAATATTTACCCGGAAGTTGTGCGATATTAATACTTTTAATTTTTTGTACAGAGCCTTTTTTTTCTTGTGAGTGTTCGGTGTTTTCTAATATTAACCTTATATTTGTGTGATATCGTCTAACATGATTGCTTTTTATACTAAATTCATCGCAAAAGAGAGCGTTTTCAATATTATTTAAAGGGTAGACCTTCTCGATATTTAAAAAACTTATTGTCGTTAAAGTGTTATTTTTTAAATTAATTATGGATTTTTTTGGTGGCATATACGCTTTATAAAAAGATCGCATTAAAAACATGCCGGAAACAGAAAAAATTATTGCCATGATGAAATTATTAAAAAGTGCAAAACCAAAATAACCACCCATGAAAAAGGCGAGAAAGTAGAAAATAATATTATAAATGATAGAGCCTTTATTTTTAAAGCAAAGTTCATTTTTGTTTAATTCTACTGTAATAGGAAATATTATCGAGTATTGCATTTTATGCCTGTTATAATAATGCCATATGTCACCATTAGCTGATGCTAACACAAAGACTAAGTTATTGATAATAAACTTACATGTAAGAAAGTATCAGACACATTGTAGAATGCTTATACATATTACATTCTACATTTTCATCATCAGTTTGATGTCATTATTAATTGTGAAATTGATGGTTCATTTGAAACATCATTACGTTTAGCATGTTTTCGGTATTACAAGGTATTTACAGTTGTTGCCATTTTAACCACTAAAATGATGAATACATGAGGGTGACGCTGGCGAGGCGATGTGATGCAAAAAGTGAAGTGGCAGGGAATCCACGTGATGGTATCTTTACGCTGGCTTGGTGTGCGGCTGCTTGGTCTGTGGTTAGTCGGGTGGCTATGCGTGGGAAGCTCCCTCGTAGCGGCTGAGCTGCCTGAACAGCGCGATGTAGAGGCTGAGATCCGCCGCTTGTCTACTGCGACCCCGCAAGATACTGATCTGATTGCCAACTATCAAGCCTTGTCACAAACACTCAAAAACATCAAACAGCTGACGGATGAACAGGCTAAATTTAAAGCTCGGATCACCCAATATCCCCATCAACGAAATGTACTCACCGAGCAAATTGAGCAAGTCCGCCAGTTAGATTTGTTTAAGATTGACGCCCTGTCTACTAACGATGATTTAGCTCAAGCCTTAGCGTCATTACGGGCGGCGGTGAGCGAGTGGCGGGCAAAATATAAAGCCAACGCAGAAAAAGTTATACAGCTTGATGCTTCACGCCTGACATTGCCCAAGCAAATTGCCGCCGTGAATAACCAAATCGATGACGTGGCGTTGGTGAACAACAGTAGCACTGATCAGTTGCAACAGTGGGTGGCGTTGGCCAATCAGCGGCATTTGATGCTGGAGAAAGGGTTATTGGTGTTACAACAGCAAACCCTGGAAGATCGAGAAGGGTTATTGAAACAGGAACAGCAGTTACTGACTACCCGTATGCAATTGGCTATGCCAATTCAAATCACCTTGCAAAACCGGCTTGCGCAGGTGGAACAGGACTCGGCTAAAGAGATGATCTTGCAAGCGACCCAGCTAGAAAGCGTGTACGGGGAAGGGGATGTTGGCACGGATACCGATACCCAGAAGGACATTGCTACCAGTCAGATGCTGGCCAAAGAGTTAGAACAAGTGCTGGTGGATATTGAAAATGCTCGGCGTAAAAGTCAGCAGTTTGAAGCCGAACGCCAGTTACTGTCGGACGAGCAACGGCTGATCAAAGAGAACCTCGATTGGTTGCGGCAAAGTACGGCGTTTGGGGCATCGTTACGAGCGCAATTGCAACGCTTGCCAAAACACATAGGGGATAGCAATGTGCCCGATGATATCGCTCAAAGCCATATTCGTATTTATGAGATCAGCCAGTTACGTAGTCGCATGGCGGCAGAGATGCCTGCCACTTCGCGGCCTAGCGATGCTGAACTTGCGGCCGATCCGAAGAAAAATGCCCGTTACCATGTGCATCAGTTTCGCCGAGAATTACTGGCACGCTTGGGGGAGGAATACGATAAGCTCATTGTCGAGTTAGGGCGGTTGCAAGTTGTCAAAAGCCAGTATCAAAATGAGATAGATAAAGAGCGGGTATTCTTGCGTGAGCAACAATTGTGGATCCGCAGTAATCCACCGCTATGGCGAAGTGTTGCACGATGGCAAGCGGTGCAATGGGATAACATTGTGCCCACGGTGCAGGCGACATTCAGTACTTTTTCCATATCACAACGATATTGGGCGCTGGTGGCGATTTTGCTCTATAGCGCGGCATGTTGGTTTGTCTATGCGGCGTTATCAAAACGAGAATACACGGTCAGTGTGACGGCTAAAAAAGTACTCGGTCACCCCATTAAAGACCGATTCAGCCACACCATGGCTTTGGTGTTGGTGTCGATGTTACAAGCGTTGATTTTACCGTCATGGTTCATATTGATGACGCTGGGGATGCATTGGTTGTGGCCAGCTTTCATCGCCGGGGATCTCTCCTCGTTAGTACTGACCAGTGCGTTTGGTTTGTTTGTGGTGGAGTGGATTTATCAGCTGACTAAATGGGGCGGGGTATTGAGTCTTCACTTGCGTTGGCCGGATGATATATGTACCTGCTTGCATCAGGCGATTCGTCGCCTGCGCTGGGTGTTTGTGGTGTTGCTGTGGTCCATTTATGCTACCGAGTTAGTGTCAGGACAAAGTGCGTCAGAGTTATCGCGTTTGCTGTTCTTACTGCTGATCGGCTGTATGTTGTATATCTACGGTTTGTTGCTTAAACACAAACACTTACCAGCGGTGATGCCGTCACCCTTGAATCATCGCTGGGCATTATGGGCGACTCAAGCGCTGTTGGTGGGATCGCTGCTTGCCATCATCGTGGTGGCAGCGATGGGGTACTATTTGGCAGCGTGGATTTTACTGACTTATCAGCAGGCGAGTTTGTTTATTGTGCTTGGGGTGTTGATGGCATATCAGCTGGGAGAGCGGTGGTTCAAGCTTGAACACCGTCAGCTCAACTACCAGCGTTTGCTGGCACGCCGTGAAGAGCTAATCGCCCAGCAACGAGAACAGGCAGGGCAAGATCCGGAACTGGCAGATTTGCGTGAAGAGCTGCCAGACGTTGAGGAGAGTGGATTGGATGCAGAGCAGATAAGTGAGCAATCACTTACGTTGTTGCGGGGATTATCACTGATTGGCTTTGTCATCGCCATGCTCACTCTGTGGTCCAGCGCTTTAGAAATGGCACGTTGGCTCGATAGAGTTGTTGTGTGGCAAGTGAGTGAGATGGGGGAGAGCGGCCTTGTGGTTGTGGATATTACTCTGCAAGCGTTGGTGTATGCTTTGATTATGGTGATGGTCACGGTGATTGCTGTGCGTAACTTACCCGGCCTGCTGGAGCTGCTGGTCTTACGGCGATTAGATCTCGCGCCCGGTACGGGGTATGCGGTCACAACCTTGATCCGCTATTTGCTTGTGATGATAGGGGTGCTCAGTGCCTGTTCGATTGTCGGGGTACAGTGGTCAAAGTTGCAATGGCTGGTGGCGGCGTTTGGGGTTGGATTAGGGTTTGGGTTGCAGGAGATTTTCGCCAACTTTATCTCAGGGCTGATCATTTTGTTTGAGCGCCCGATTCGGATTGGTGACATTGTGACGATTAACGATCTATCCGGTACGGTGAGCAAAATAAAAACCCGGGCGACCACTATCATTGATTGGGATAACAAAGAAATTGTCGTGCCCAATAAATCCTTTTTGACAGAAAAACTGATCAATTGGTCGCTCACCGATCCCATTACCCGAATCGTGATCCCGATTGGGGTTGCGTATGGCTCAGACGTCGATAAAGTGGAGAAGCTACTCTATCAAGTGGCTCATGAGCACCCATTGGTGTTGAAAGAGCCATCACCGACGGTGTTCTTTTTGGCGTTTGGGGGCAGTAGTTTGGATTTTGAATTACGGGTTTATATCACTGCGATAGATTACCGGTTATCGACCATTCACTTGCTGAACAAAAACATTGATTGTCTGTTCCGTCAGCATCAGATTGAAATTGCTTTTCCACAAATGGATATTCATGTGCGGGATATGCCAAAAGACAGCGGGTAATCACCCCCGCCAATGCGGGAGTGATAGGATAGTATATTAACCCTGTTTGAGGATGCTGCCCATTTGGGTAAACGGGGTGATATTGGCCTTGGCTTCTTGCCATGCGCGTTCTACATCGCCATTGCAAATAGCATCGATCATTGCTGCGTGGCTGAGGCCACTCTGGGCGAGATCATAATCTTCATGCGTGATGCTTAAGTAGCTTTGCAGTTGGTTGGCTATCTGGTTGTAGATTTTCTCCATCCGCTTGCTATGACTGGCTTCCACAATCTTTTTGTGCAAGTTGAAGTCAGCTTCACTGATTGCTTGACTGTCAGTTGGGTTGTTTTCACACAAATGGCAGTAGTTTTGATAAAGCTGGCGCAAGGCGTCTTTGTCTTGCGCTGAGGCTTTTTCTGCCGCCATTGCCGCAGCTTGACTCTCGAGCGCGACACGTAGGTGATAAAGCTCCCACAAATCTTCGTCATCAAGCGAGATCACCTGCCAACCCGCATACGGTTTTTGTACGATCAGCCCTTCATGAGCAAGGGAATTTAATGACATGCGTACAGTGCTGCGAGATAGCTCTAGATCTTTCGCGAGTGTACTTTCGACAATTTTCTCGCCTTGGGCCATTTCACCGTTGACGATTTTTTGTCGCAGGTAGTCGGTCGCTTGTTCTTCCAAGCTCTGTTTATTGATTTTCATGGTTATCGAAGGATCTCTTTGATGTCATGCCGGTTGCTGTCCATACGGATGACGGATACTTAAGCACCTAAAAAATAGTGTGGTTGCTTGGTTATATTACCCTTTTATCATACCAGATAGTGATTTTTATCCGCAGCATCACGCGATAAATGCCGACTTATGTATCAGTTCCCAGTGACACATTACGCTTTGATACTAGTCTGCATCTGAAGGTAACGAGGAGAGGATTATGTTTGGCATGGCATTTGCTGTTTATTTTCTGCGGAGAAAAAACGGAGAAGATAATGACGGTAAGAAAAGAGATATGGTTATTGGTCGATAGTCGCGGAAGTGGCGGGATAGAGTCCCATATCCTTCAATTGGCCTCGGGGCTAAATCAGCATCATTTTCCGGTTTCCGTGGTCTTTATTGCTGACTATGGTTCGCATCCCCTGAAAGACGCCTTGACTGAGCACGGTATTCGAGTGATCACCTTGTCTCATGCTATATCGGGGTTATGGCGACTGGTCAAGAAAGAGAAGCCCCGTTTACTGCATAGCCATGGTTATAAAGCGGGCATTATATCGCGGTTTATCGGGATGTTGCGTGGGATCCCTGTTGTCAGCACTTACCATGCTGGCGAAGCGGTAACAGGAAAGTTGGCGGTCTACGACTTCATCGACAGGCATACAGCAATGCTGGCAGCGCAATGTCTGACGGTCAGTCAGCCCATTTCACAGCGTTTACCAGTTGCCTCATTAATGCTCAATAATTTTGTCCATACTGAGAGTGTGAGTATGGGGAGTGGAGAAAAATATGCTTTTGTGGGTCGCTTGAGTGAAGAAAAAGGGCCGCATATCATGCTGGATATTGCGCGCAAACTTCCCGATATTCAGTTTCATATTTATGGTGATGGACCGTTGTCCGCGCAGCTACAGCAGCAGGCATCGGTGAATGTCACCTTTCATGGCGCTCAACCAGATATGAGTAAAATCTGGCCAGAGATCGGCTTATTGATCATGCCATCACTGTTTGAAGGGTTACCCATGGCGGCTTTGGAGTCCATGAGTAGAGGTATTCCGGTGGTGGCCACGCACGTCGGTGCACTCCCTGATTTGATCAATAATGGCGTTAATGGCTGGTTACTGCCAGAGGCTGACAGCGATGATTTTATTGACTATATCCAACAATGGCAGCTCATGCCTGTTGATCAGCAGATGCATATGCGACTTCATGCGCGCTATCAGGTTGCAACAAAGTTTTCGGCTGATACGGTGATCCCGCAGTTAATTTCAATTTATCAAAAAGTGAGCTGCTGATTGCAATGTGGTGTTGCAAATTGCAGAAAACCAAGCCTGATAATGCTTATTTGAGACCGAAAAACATCGGTTTGGCGATGGTCTCTTCCCTGCTTATAGGAGCGGTATGGTATTGGGTGCCTCATCCCATTGTGGCATTGGCATTGGCATTGTTACCAATGGGAATATTAGTGGTACTGGGCTATCCGTTCGTGATGGTGGTGTTTTTTGTTGTGTTTTCTTTTTTCCGGATTCATGAAGCCTTTCCGCAGCTATATTCGTTGAAAATTCCCTTGTTGCTATCGCTCGCCTCGATTGTCTCGCTCTTTTGGCATTTGATGATCAGCCAAAAAATAAAAGTTTATTGGCGGTTTGAATTGAGTGTGATGTCGGCTTTTTTTATCTGGGTCACGCTGGGCGTATTCATGGCGAGTAATAGAGCCGTTGCTATGAGCTATTTCATGGGTATTTATTGGAAAATTGCTCTGATGACATTTGCGATTGCCTGGTTAACTCGTACGGTTAAAGATTTTGCTTTTGCTTCGCGTTTATTCATTGGGGCGGGGTGCCTGATCGCGTTTGTGGCGCTAAATAATAAAATTGCCGGTATTGGTTTAGTGGAAGGATCCCGTGTCACCATTGGGCGCACAATGGGATCGGTATTAGGAGATCCGAATGATTTAGCGTTGGTTTTACTCTTTCCCGCGGCTTTTGCGCTTAGCTTAATGCTGAATAAAAGCATTGGTTGGGGTAGCCGATGTATTAGCGTGCTCTGTTTTATATCGTTGTTTTCTGCCGTGATTGCGACCCAAAGTCGCGGCGGATTGCTGGGGATCTTAGCGGTTATCGGGGTGTTTGCTTACTGGCGGGTCCAGTCAAAAAGCCTGTTGTTGTTCGGTGGCGCATTGGTGGGTGCGCTGCTGTACGCTGTTGCAGGTATATCAGGGCGTTCATCGGGTGGAGCTGCAGAAGATGGTATTGATGAGTCAGCCATGGGCCGTATCTATGCCTGGGAGGCGGCATATAACATGGCGTTGGATAACCCCTTGTTTGGGGTGGGGCTGGATAACTTTTTTTATAATTACTTTTTTTATTCAAAGCATTGGGATGGGCTAAATCATGCTGTTCATAGTACTTGGTTTGGGGTGTTGGCAGAAACTGGGTTTGTTGGCTTTATCATTTTCATTACGATGATCACGGTATTAATTCGCAGTGCTTTACGTAGCCTCACAATAATTGATGCGCAAGCGACCCCCGTTAGTCCTGAGATTGTCGCAACGGCGCAAGCCGTTTTAACTGGCCTTATCGGAACGGTGGTGTCAGGTACATTTTTAACGCAGGGGTTTACTTGGCCAATTTATATATTATCAGCGTTAGTGTGCGCCATTGCTCAGTGGGTGAGTAAGCATACGGCGAGTAGCGAGTAGCGACTGTGGTTTTGCTATTTTACACGGGATCGCACGCCATTTTGCATCTGAATATATTTCATCCAGTACAAGCAAATTAATGAATTATCTTATCCTGCTGATAAATAAATATTATTTTGTTTTAATGTCATTGGCTTGAATTCTGCATACTAAGGACATAAGAAAACTATGTGACTGAGTTTGAGTCGGTGATTATGACAAAATTATCTGTTGCAACAGCAAAGCGTTGGATCAAAACCAGTGAGCACCCGTTGGCCCTGCGTGTTAAACGGCTTTATTTTGAGATGCGTTTTTTTGAACTGCCGGCTCCAAAACTGTTTGTGAAACCTATTTATGCCTGTTATCGGGCCGGGCATTTACTGTGGTGCTCTCTGAGCCGAGTTGTCTTGTGCACTCCGTTATTTAAAAGTCAGCTTAGCACTTATAAAGGCCAGCTTTATTTGTATGGCGGGTTGCCGTATTGCGCTGGGCCGCTTGATATCCATGTCGGTAATCGAGTCCGAATGTCAGGGCAAACCACATTTACTGGCCGAGTGTCTTCATTAGACAGACCACAGTTAGTCATTGGTAACAATGTGGATGTTGGCTGGATGACGACGATAGCGGTAGGACGGCGAGTGGTCATTGGTGACAATGTGCGTATTGCAGGACGTACATTATTAGCAGGGTATCCAGGTCATCCGCTCAACGCGGCAGATAGGGCTGCTGGTTTTCCTGAAACTGAGCAGCAAGTGGGTGACATTATTCTCCAGCGAGATGTGTGGCTGGCGACGGGTGTTACCGTTACTGCGGGGGTGTGTATTGGTGAAGGAACCATTGTGGCGGCAGGTAGTGTGGTGACCAAGGATTTACCACCTTATGTACTTGCTGCAGGGGTGCCGGCTCGGGTTGTTCGGCCTATCGAGCGATAGGGGGAAGTCATGGCAAAGGATCTCATTGTGTTTGGGGAGGATTGGGGAGGACTGCCAAGCAGCACTCAGCATCTGATCCGACAATTGTTGATACATTCAGATCGTAAAGTGATTTGGATAAATTCAATTGGCCTGCGCAAACCTCATTGGAGCAGGAAAGACATGACTCGCTTGTGGCGGAAAGCCACAGCCAAAAAGGTGGCAGGAAAGTACGTTCAATCCGATGAACTAAACGTAGTGGATGGACAACAATTTCAAGTCATCAACCCTAAGACGATTCCGGTGCCTGATGGCTGCATACAACGGCAGATTGCGGCCTGGTTATTAGCGTGGCAGATCAAGCCGATGATGCGAAAGATGGGCATTGAACAACCTATTTTATGGGTGTCATTACCTACCGCAGTGGATATGGTGGGGCACTTCGGGGAATCAGCGGTGGTTTATTACTGTGGCGATGATTTTTCTGCGTTGGCGGGGGTGAGTCATCAGCTGGTTTGTCAACGAGAAACCCAGTTGCTCACACGGGCGGCATTGATCCTCGCGGCGAGCCCTGCTTTGTATCAAAAATTTCCGTCTGATAAAACCCAACTATTAAGCCATGGCGTAGACTATACCTTGTTTGCGACACCATGCCATCGCGCCACGGATCTTCCTCATGATGGTAAACCGATTGCCGGGTATTACGGATCTATTTCTGATTGGCTTGATCTGACACTGCTAGAGCGGGTGATCCAGTCTTTGCCTGACTGGCATTTTGTCTTTATTGGTCGGCAAGATATTGATTGTTCAGTATTAATGCAATATCCCAATGTGTATTTTCTCGGTCCAAGGGCCCATCATCAATTACCTTCTTACGTTCAACATTGGACGGCATCCCTTTTACCGTTTGTGAATAATGCGCAGATCCGTGGGTGTAACCCCTTAAAGCTGCGCGAATATCTCGCCGCAGGGCAACCGATAGTGTCAACGTGTTTCCCTGCTGTTGGTGAGTATCACGATGTCATCTATCAAGTGACGACGCCGCAACAGATGGTAGCGGTGCTGAGTCATGTGAAATCAGCATCCATTCAGGCATCTACCCCGATCAAGTCGCGCGCGGCGGTAGTGAAAGAGAGTTGGCAAAGTAGGGCGGTGCAGTTGGCGAATTATCTGGAGGCATTATGAACCTGCATTATCGCTTTTATAGCATTCTGGATTCCGCATGGCGGCGGCGTTATTTGATCGTTCTACCTATGCTGATATTACCGATAATCGGGTTGGTGATTGGCAGCATCGCCCCTAAGCGTTATCAGGCTCACACCAGTATGTTGATCCAAGAAACCTCAAAAATGAACCCATTTTTAGAAGACTTAGCGGTTTCTGCGATGCTGAAAGAGAGAATGGCTGCATTGAAAACCCTATTGCATAGTCGCCATATTTTAGGTGCAGTTGCGTTAGAACGTGGTTTTACGCAAAAGGACACGCCAGATGCCGAACGAGATATCATTATTCAGCAATTGTCCTCTGCTCTCTCGGTTCAGATGATAGGTAAAGATTTGATCCGTATCGATTATCGCTCGAATTCACCTGATGGCATGGCACAAACACTGGACGCGGTCAGCACGCATTTTGTTGAGCAGCTTCTGGCCCCTGAGCGTTCATCGATGCGAGATTCGAGTCATTTCTTATCATTAATGCTAGAGAAACGACGACTTGATCTTGAGGCAGCAGAGAAAAAACTGGCTGAGTTTCGTGATAAAAATACGGCCCAACTGCCAGAATACCATGCCGCGAATATAAACCGTTTAGCGTCGCTCAGGCAGCGCTTATCAGAAAAGGAAGCTGAAATGGCGGGCGCGAGCAAAAGTTTGGGTGGATTGGATCAGCAACTCTCTAAAACGAACCCTGTAGTGGGTCGAATAGAAGAGCAAATTGTCACGATTCGTAGTGAACTTGCTATGTTAAGAGCCCGCTATCACGATAGTCACAGTCAAGTACAAGGGGCATTGCGTAATATGGCACGGTTGGAATCGGAACGGTTTCGCATTCTACAGCAGGGGGATAAATATATTGATAGTGAAAAGTTATGGGATATCGCCAGTTCAGGGATTCTTGAGCAAGCAGAGCAGAAAAAACAACCATTGCTGATATCGCAACTTGATCGATTACAACAAGCCAGAAGTCGTGTCGATGGTCTGCAGGAAGAGATTCTCCGTTTGAAGCAGATGATCCAGATATTGGTCGTTTCAACATCGGATTTTGGTGAGCAAGAACGCCTGCTTGAACAGCTAAATCGCGAGATAGCGGTCAAAAGAGAACTTTATTTGGAGTTATCAAAACGCCATGAGATGGCAAAAGTCACCGGTTCGCTCGGTGATTTTGAGCAAAGTAAACGAGTGAAGGTGATCGACCGCCCTTTCACGCCTACCCAGCCGATTAATTTGCCCAGTTGGCTCTTTGCTCTGTTGGGTATGGTTGCAGGGGGGGCATTAGGGGGCGGTCTTGCCTTAATGCTGGAACTTCTTGATATCACCGCAAGACGAAAGAAAGACGTCGAGCGGTGGACCGGGGTAAAGGTACTTAGCCGACTATCGAAGCAGGACTTTAGTGTAGGAGTGGTAGGATGAAAACTGTGATTCAAGTGGTACAGCATTTACAGCCTGGGGGGATTGAAACGTTAGTACTTGATTTGCAGCGATTTAGTCATCCGGAGCAGAGTAGCTATATTGTAAGCCTTGAAGGTTCGATGGATGAGGCCTTACAAAATTGGCCTCGATTACAATCGTATGCCAGTAAATTAATTTTTTTGAATAAACGTCAGGGCGTGGATTATTACTCGTGTTGGCAATTAATACGGATATTTAAAAAGCTCAAGGTGGATGTGGTACATACCCATCATATTGGTCCGTTGATCTATGCGGGAATCGCGGCCCGTGCTGCAGGGGTTAAGCAACTGATTCACACCGAACATGATGCTTGGCATCTAGCGAACGATCAGCATTGTAAACTACAAACTCGTGTGATCCGCTTATGTAAGCCGATTGTGGTGGCAGATGCAGAAGATGTCGCGAAGGGAATGAATAAGCATTTGAAGATGGAGCCTGATCTTATTATTACCAATGGGATTGATACTGAAAAATTCTCGCCGGGATGCCAGCAAACGGCAAGAGCACAATTGGGGTTGCCGGAAGAGGTGACAATGATTGGTTGCAGTGGTCGACTAGAGTGGGAAAAAGGCCATGCATATTTGATCGCAGCACTAGCTCGGCTGCCGCCTAATGTTCATCTAGCGCTCGCGGGAAATGGCAGCCTAAAATATAAATTGATCAAACAGGTTGAGGATTTGCAACTCACGCCGCGCGTACACTTTTTAGGCCATATAGATGATATGCCAACGTTTTATCGTAGCTTGAATGTTTTTTGTCAACCGTCGATCAATGAGGGAATGCCACTGGCTCCGTTAGAAGCTCAGGCGTGTGGGATCCCAGCCATTGTGACGACTGCCGGTGGTTCTAGAGAGTCATTGTGCCGTGAAACCGGGCAAGTGGTTAAAAAACGTAATTACCGAGCATTGGTGTCTGCTATTTCCGCGACGATGAATCAAGAAAGCCCTAGCCCGAGAGCATTTGTGACGCAAAAGGGCGATATACGAAAAACCGTGATGGCTTACGCTATGTTGTATCAGGGTCGATTACCCCAAGGCATGTAATTATCTCAGCGCGTTATCCGTTATTTTCACCCAGGAGGCTCTATGGTCATGCAACTGCTCGCCATCTTGGTGCTGATAGCTATTCTGTATCATCATCTGTTGTATCCGTTATTGTTAAAATTATGGGCAAGCCAAGCCCCAAAAAGGGTCAGGGGGGCAAGGTCTGAAAGGCGAGCTAATCAGCCTGCAATTACACTTATTATTCCTGCATATAACGAAGCAGATTTTATATCGGAAAAGATTGCGAATTTAGGTTTTATTGATTATCCGGCAAACAAGTTGCGGATCATCATCGCTTGTGATGGCTGTAGTGATAACACGGCACAATTAGCTCTGGCCGCGGCAGCACGACCTGAAAATAGCCACTTAAATCTCGACGTTCGCGAGTTTAAGAAAAACCGCGGTAAGGTCGCAGTTGTGAATCAGATAGTTACATCTACGGATACGTCATGGGTGGCATTGAGTGACGTGTCAGCATTGATTTCTATTGATGCGTTTAACGTTGTTTCTCCACATATGAATACGCCAAATATTGGGGTAATTTGTAGCCATTATCAGTTACTGGACCCAGGTTCAGAGGGAGAGGTGGCCTATTGGAAGTACCAGAATCAGATTAAAGTTGGTGAGGCGTATACAGGAGCGACGTTGGGTTCTCACGGTGCCTGTTATCTGTTTCGGCGAGAGGCATTTCAGGTGTTGCCTGACGATACAATTAATGATGATTTTGTGCTGCCAATGATGATTGTTGGTCAGGGTTATCGTGCTGTCTATGAGTCAAATTTGCATGCGCTAGAGCTTGAAAAAGCAAGCTTAGGGATGGACTTCCGGCGCAGGATCCGCATTGCTGCTGGTAATTTACAGCAAGTGTGGCGACTCAAACAGTTACTCTTACCGCAACACGGCGCCATTGCGTTTAATTTTTTTTCTGGGAAATGTCTTCGGGTATTGATGCCGTATTGTATGTTGTTGTTACTGATACTCTCCGTATTGTTGAGCCGTGATAGTTGGTTATGGCGAGGGATCTTACTGACACAAATGATTGTTTATAGCTCTGCGGTGTGGGTGCACTTTATTCAGGGCGGTAATGAGTCAGAAGCTTTAAATGTTGGCTTATTTGCTACTCTTAAACATCGAATCAATCGAGTGATGAAATTGTTCTATTATCTGGTGGTAGGGCATGTTGCCAATTTAGTGGGATCATTACGGTATATGCTAGGGTTTGAAAATGGACGTTGGTAATGGTCCGCTTAGCCGGTGTGGTGAAGGCAACTTGATGTAGATACGAGAGGTAACGATGGGGGCTCAATACATAGACCGTTCAACCCAAATCGGCAAAAGAGCATTCGATGTGCTTGTTGCCGTGGTTGGGTTATTGCTTTTTTTGCCATTATTTCCTCTGATAGCTCTAGCGATCAAATGGGATTCAAATGGGCCCGTTTTTATTTCTCAACATCGGATTGGACGTGCTCGGCCAGATAGAACAGAGCTTTTTTTTATGTTTAAGTTTCGCTCCATGCGTCAAGATGCAGAAGCTGGATCTGGTGCAGTGTGGGCCTGTAAACAGGATCCTCGTATTACCCGGGTTGGGCGTTTCTTGCGTAGAACCCGTTTAGATGAGTTGCCTCAGTTGCTAAATGTTCTTAAAGGAGAGATGTCATTAATCGGCCCCCGCCCGGAACGGCCTGGTTTTTATCAGAAACTTGAATCCCAAATTCCTTTTTTTGCCGAACGTACTTACGGTTTAGCGCCGGGTATTACTGGATTGGCTCAGGTTAACCAAGGGTATGATACCAGTATTGACGATGTGCGGGCAAAACTCGCTTACGACCATGGTTATGCGATGGCACTTTCCAGTTTTACATGTTGGCTCAAGATGGATTTTACGATTGCATGTAAGACGATTGTCATCATGGTAAAAGGGGAGGGGCGATAATCATTTCGAGATGAAAAAATAATTACTGATAGTCATTTGCAATATGCAAAAGTAGTTAACATCTTCGTGTCTATTTTCAAATACCCCCTGTCTATTTAATCTAACCACTTCATATCTCCTTGAATAACATGACGATTATGTTTGGCATGTTTTTGGCATGTTTACTATCTAAATCCACATTGTGAATCACAATAACAAGGTGAATGTTATGGAGATAAAACGCTCTGTCACAGAATGCGGCGATCTCATTGTCAAAATCTTCGGCGATTTAGACGCGTTGAGTGTATCTGAGATTCGGCCTGACTTTGAATTGATAGCTGAAGACAAACAGCAGCAGCAAATTATATTAGACCTAGAGCAAGTTGGGTTTATTGATTCATCCGGTATTGGTGCCATTGTCTTTTTATACAAGCGCTTAAAAGCGGATGGCCGTGAATTAGAGTTAATGGGCGCGCGCGGGCAGCCTAAACATTTATTGGAACTATTGAGAATTCATCAGGTTATTTCAATTCGTTGATGGTGCTATACCCAAGTTACCTTAAGGACAAACCGTGAGATTGCTTGGATATATAGGGAGCCGTGAATATGCGATATACAACTTGGATTTACTTATGTGGGGTGCTGCTTGCGCTAACAGGGTGCAGCCAGCGTTTTCCACCGGAAGGGGCTGGTGGTTTTGCTGAGCATCACTACCAGACTATTTCACCGGTTGAGGTGAATGGGCCTCTGACTCCAGCGCATGGTTTACGGTTCGATTTTGAGTTAACACGGCAGATGTTAAAGCTATTGGTGATTGATGGTGCTGAGCTCTGTTTTCCTGCATCAGTCGCGCAAGCAAGGGAAAGGGAACGACGTATTGGCCGTGAGTTGGCTGGGGGACTTGAGTTTGATGCCGCCAATGACATCCTTGTTCAGCGCGATCAATTACACCGAATAGAGCGTCAGCTTTCTACCGCTTTACTTATTCAGGCATGTCGTTTGGATCAGCCTCAAGCCGGGCAGACGCTGATCTCTGCTGTTATCGAAATTGAACAACTGCTTAATGCCGATAATCAGTTTGCCTTTGGATCGAGTGAGTTAAATCTTAAATATGCGGGACGGCTGGCACAGGCTGTGATGCGACTAAGAGAGTTTCCTCAGTACAGTTTACAAGTCATCGGACATGCCGATGTCATAGGTTCACCAAGTTATAACCAGCAGCTATCGATGTCGCGCGCGCAGCAAGTAAGCCGTTATTTGCAAATTTTCGGTTTTGAGAAGAGTAAAATTGAAGTCTCAGCGGTGGGAGATATCGCGCCTTTGGTGAATGGGACATCAGCGACTAATCGATTAGTTAACCGTCGAGTTTCGATCACGTTAGTAGAAAACGTAGTAGACAATATCGAGATTCAGCAAAGTACAACGGCCATTTATAAATAAGGGCACCGTATATGCTGCGATTTATTTATCAAACGTTTTATATCAGTTTGCTGTTTATTTCTTATTGGACGCAGGCTTCAGATCCCCCACTTCCCAAGGTGCAAGTGGGGGATCTGATAGCTGTGTATCTACCAGGTGAGGAGCATTTACAGCAGAACTTGAATGTCGACAGACAAGGGCGAATTACCCTACCTGAAGTTGGGGCGGTGACGGTGGTTGGTTTAACGGAAGCTGAGCTTAAATCTCGGGTGAAAAAAAAGTTAAGTGTTGCCTTTCGTGATTTAGACCATCTGTCGGTTTATATCAAAGAGACGCGGGTATTGGTTCAAGTGCTCGGTTATGTCGCTCAGCCTGGTCAAGTGTTGTTACATGCAGGTGCCGGTATTCAAATGGCGTTACGACAAGCGGGCGGGGTGAGGTCCGGAGCTCAGCTTGATAAGCTGCAATTACGACGAGATGGTTCGATGCAAGTGTTTAATTATAAAGCATACTTGGATTCGGGCGAAGAAAGTCATCTTCCACCTCTGCGTTCACTCGATACGCTGTTTGTGCCAGCCTCACCGATGATCGGTAATATTGAAGTGGAATTTGATGCCGCAAAAATGACCGATGCCGGCGATGCCGCAGAAGATCGCAATGCGGTGAAGGTGTTTGGTGAAGTGAATAGTCCCGGTAGCTTTTCCTATAAACCCAATATATCGCTAGTTGATTTACTTATGCGTGCTGGAGGCGTGACGCGTTATGCCGGGGTTGAACAGATCCGCGTGATTAATAATGGTCAACCCACCCTGTTTAATTTAAAGCGATATTTAGACACCGGAGATGCGAAATTTTTACCCACATTGTCATCGGGGGCCACTATTTTTGTACCCATGCAGGAGGAAGAGATTAAATCCGGTGCTAATACCGTGTATGTCATGGGAGAAGTCTTTAAACCTGGCGCATTTGAAGGTAAAGCTGGGGCTACATTCATGGATATTTTGGCCAATGCGGGAGGGCCAACACGTTTTGCTGAATCGCGCCAAATACGGATTATTCATGCTAATGGAAAAGTCCGGCCATTTGATTTAGCAGCATACACTGAAGGTTTGGTTACAACGCTCCCTAACATTCGGGCAGGCGACGCGATTTTTGTACCCGAAAAAACCGATATCAATGAAAAATCCTGGCTAAAAGTCTCTCCTAATCGCGCCGTTCGGGTAATTGGGGAAGTGGTACGCCCCGGACGGTTTGAATGGGCTGATGAAATGAATCTGATGGATTTACTGGCCCACGCAGGAGGGCCTAAAGGACGTGCTGATACCGAGAATATAGAAGTGCTGATCCCGGATGGTGCGGGTAACAATCGGATGGTAGTGTTTAATTTAGATAAATTCATTAAACAAGGTTATAGCGACAACCGCTTACCAAAAATCAGGGCAGGAACGGTAATTAGAGTTCATGATTTGCCACAAGATCCCTCCGATAATAAAGCGCAATGGGTACGCCAGTCTTCCGATAAATCTATTTATATTCTTGGCCAAGTAGGGGCGCCAGGCCGTTATCGATTTAATAATGATATGACATTTCTTGATATTTTGGCAGCCGCTGATGGGCCGACAGGAAATGCCGATATCCATAATATTCGGGTGAGTCACAGTAATAAGGGACATGCTCAAGTCACGAAGATAGATCTCGGGTTGTATTTTGAAACGGGTGACGGGCAGTTATTGCCAGATATATCCACCGGTGACACCATTTATATCCCAGAGAAGGACCGAATTTGGTTGAATGAATCGAAGGAAAATACCGTTCGCGTGCTTGGCGCGGTTAACCGTCCGGGGCGCTATCGGTTTAATGATTCGATGACGATATTAGATTTATTGGCTGAGGCCGGAGGTACCAATGCAGAAGCCTATGTCAGTAATATTACGGTAGTGAATGTTTCTTGTTGTAAAGATCAGGCCCGTAGTTTTGATTTGACGAAATTTACCAAAACGGCTGATTTTTCCAGTCTGCCTGTTATTCGAAATGGTGACACGGTGTATGTGCCAGACCGGAAAGACTCGACCCCATATCAGGCGCGGGAGGCTTTGAGTGATATCTTTCGTTTGGTCTCGCTTGCAGCGTTGTTAGGATTGATTTAATGAGTGCTGGGCACTATCAGCAAGAGGTTGAACAACTGTATTCATGCACGTTAGCGCAAGGTATCCGGTCGCTTGCGATTTGTTCTGCATTGCCTAAGCAGGGGGCAACAACGATATTGAGGTTGCTCGCTCAACGTAATGTTTTAGCCGGGGCTTCAACGTTGGTGGTGGATTTTAATTTGTCTCGTCCGGGTGTATTCAATGTGATTGATTTCCCAAATCATTGCGCTGAGGTTTCTCTGGATGGCAGCCAAGAGGTTGGATTACCGCTTTCAGAGATGCCGACCCCACAGCTGGTATCCGTTGGTGCTGGCGATTCACAGTTTGAGTCATTGTTTAATGGCATCTGTATTCCTCAGGATAAAAGCACGCTATTGAAGTTACGAGAAACAGATGTCTTACGACGGCTTATTCAACGATGGTTGCAAGAATACGATACGGTGTTAGTTGATACGACAGCATTATTGGCTACCGATGGTTATACCATTCCGGCTCAGCAGGTTGCGAGTGTCTGCGATGGGTGTTTATTGGTGGTACTTTCTGGATATTGTACGCAAGCACAGTTGACAGATGCCGTTGAATGCCTCAATCAGCAGCAGGTGAATCTGATTGGAACGGTGATGAATGATCAATATCACCCCAGACTGATTGATGAAATGAAGAGAGAGCTAAACCGCTTAAATTGGTTATGTCCGAGGCTGGTACGTTGGACGATTAAGAAATTAAATAGAGTGTCATTGCTTTCGATGGACATCTAGCGGTCAGCATAACGAGAGAAATGGAGAATCATGATGGTAAAACAGTCATTCATTCAATGGGGATTGCGAATATTGCTTCTCGTGGGGTTAACGGCAGAGGCAAAAATAGCTGAACCCCAGATACAGGAGGTGCAACATTCCGAGGAACAAACATATACTTTTGGTATTGTTCCTCAGCAATCTGCCAGCCGACTTGCAGCGCTTTGGACCCCGATTATGCAGTATTTAAGTGAGCAGACCGGGCTGAATATCCAATTTTCGACTGCGCCCAATATTCCTGTTTTTGAACAACGTTTGGCTGCGGGTGAATATGATTTTGCTTATATGAATCCGTACCATTTCACGGTATTTCATCAAGAGCCAGGTTATCACGCGTTAGCCAAAGGAAAGAACAAGCAGATCAAAGGCATTTTAGTGGTACATAAAGACAGTGATATTACGGCCCTGGAACAACTCGATCAGCACACCCTTGCATTTCCTGCTCCTGCGGCATTTGCCGCGAGTATTTTAACCCGTTCTTACCTGAGCGAAATCGGCGTCGATTTTACAGCTAAATATGTCTCCTCTCATGATTCCGTTTATAGCACTGTTGCCAAGGGGTTATACCCTGCCGGTGGAGGGGTCATACGCACCTTTAATAATATTCCTGAAGCGGTCCGCAATCAGCTGCGTGTGCTATGGACAACCCAAGGTTATACACCCCATGCGTTTGCTGCACACCCCGATGTAAATATTGAAGATCAGCAGAAGTTACAGCATGCTCTTATTCAGATGGAGTATACACTTAATGGCGTTGCACTATTGCAGTCAATCAAACTTAAGGGAATTGAAACCGCAAAAAGTAGTGACTGGGATGATGTTCGGGGGCTAAAAATAGAATTACTCGAAGATCTGGTTCATCCTTAGATTAAATGATTTGAGCGTGGTGAGCTGGCTCTGAATCCTGCATTTTGAGGTAACTTGGGTATAAGCTTTACTTAACAGGGATGGGATCGTAATGAGCTTTAGATTAAAAACCATTGTCGGTATTGCTGTCATCGAAACCGTACTGCTCGTTATTCTGGTGTTGAGTGGCTTAAATTTTTTGGCTGAATCAAATGAAAAGCAATTGCAGCAGCGCGCGATCACCACCACACAATTGTTTGCCAGTGCGGCCAAAGACGCGGTTTTGGCAACCGATCTAGCCAGTTTAGCCAGTATAACCCAAGAGGTCGCTGACAATTCTGATGTGGTTTACGCCCGGGTCAGTAATCGAGAAATAGTACTGGCTGAGTCGGGCCAGCCAGAAGCATTAAGCCGTAATATTCAAATTGATACTGATTTTTCATCCATTAAGGATGGTATTTTCGATGTACGTTATGAAATCAAGGAAGCGGGTTATGTATATGGCGTGATAGAGCTGGGCCTGTCAACTCATTCAATCCAACAATTATTAGTGCAGGCCAGACGGTGGGCGGTGGGGATCGCATCTTTAGAAGTCATGCTTGTTGCTTTTTTTTCTTTTATTTTAGGAACGTATTTAACTCGACAATTGCAGCAATTAAAACATTCATCAGTCAATATCCGCCGATTTGGTCCTGGTTTTCAATTGCCAGTGAGTGGCAGAGACGAACTGGCTGATTTAGCCGATGAATTTAACCGGATGTCTGTTAGCTTGGCGCAGTCATATCAGGAGCTGGAACAGTCGTCGAACGAACATCGTGTTTTGGCCGAACGGGCCATCCGTAATGAGGCAATGAGCCAAGCCATCTTGTCCGCATCCTTAGATGGAATCATCTCAATTGATCAAGATGGGACAATTATTGAATATAACCAAGGGGCAGAAGGCATTTTAGGCTGGTCGCAACACGAAGCGGTGGGGCAAAATATGGCTCGGTTGATAGTACCGGAACATTTTCGAGCTGCGCATCTTAAAGGGATGGAACATTATCAAAAAACCGGAGAAGGTCCCGTACTGGGTAAGCGATTAGAGTTGGAAGCTTTACATAAATCTGGTCGGGTATTTCCAATCGAAATTGCCATATCGCCGATTGATCTTGGTGAGCATGTGTTTTTTACTGCCTTTTTTCGCGATCTTTCTGTGCAGAAGAAAGCAGAAGAGGAGCAGCGTCTTGCCGCTCAGGCGTTCGAGTCTATCGAACCGATATTTATTACCGATGCCAAGGGGGCGATTCTTCGCGTTAATACTGCGTTTATCCTGGTAACGGGTTATGAGCGGCATGACGTTATTGGTAAAAACCCTCGAATACTCGCCTCTGGCCGTCATGATGAGGCATTTTTTACATCGTTATGGAACGAGTTATTAACTACCGGGCAATGGAGTGGTGAAATTTATAACCGACGTAAAAACAGTGAAGTTTATCTGCAACGTTTGACGATTACCGCGGTGTGTGATGAAAGTGAGGTTACCAGCCATTACATTGCACATTTCATTGATATTTCGGAGCAGAAAGCGACAGAAAAGAGCTTAAAAGAGGCCAGTGAAGCGAAGAGCCGCTTTTTAGCGACCATGAGTCATGAAATTCGTTCGCCGTTAAACGCGGTTGTCACCATGAGCAGTTTATTGCAAGAGACAACATTGAATCCAGAACAAAAACATTTTGTGGACATCGTTAATCAAGGTGGTCAAACACTGATGGCGTTGATCAATAACATATTAGATTTCAGTAAAATAGAGTCAAATCATTTGGATCTGATGGTTGCAGAGTTTGATTTGGCATTGACAATCGAATCTGTTGTTGAGCTGATTTCATGTCAAGCTGACGTTAAAAATATAACCCTTCGTTTCGAGGCCTCACCGCAGATTGCACGTTTTTATGAGGGGGATGCCTTGAGAATTCGCCAAATTGTGACGAACTTGATCAGCAATGCGATTAAATTTACCGATCATGGCGGGGTTATGGTGCGTTTGTATACGGCGAGTGGTGGCGATGTAATTATTGAGATAGAAGACACCGGGATTGGTATTGATATCAAGTACCAGAAAGATATTTTGGCGGAGTTTGTCCAGATTGAAGATGATGATAGTCGGCGTTTTGATGGCACCGGATTAGGACTGGCAATTACGCAACGTTTAGTAGATAAGATGCAAGGTGAGCTTTCTATTGCCAGTGAGTTAGATAAAGGGACATGCATTAAGGTAAGGCTGCCTCTTCCACGTAAAGAACACTCACACCTTACAGAAAAAACATCGCGGGATAATGGGCTGGATGACGCAAACCAATCTGAGAATACAAGTCTTGCACTGAAGCAGATATTGTTGGTTGAGGATAATCCAACCAATCAAGCGGTGGCATTGGCTTTATTGAGTAAAGAAGGCATAGAGGTTGATATTGCAGAAAATGGTGAACAGGGCGTCAAGCAAGCGGCAGGAAAGCAATATGATTTGATTTTGATGGATTTGGCGATGCCTGTTATGAATGGCATTGATGCGACGAAATTAATCCGGTCGCAGTCTGGTATCAACCAGTCAAGTCCTATTATGGCGATGACAGCCAATGCGTTTGCCGAAGATATACAGCGGTGTTTGAAGTCAGGAATGGATGATTACATATCTAAGCCTTTAAATATTAAAGATTTTAGAGATAAGTTGCGTTATTGGCTTGGGCAGGGTGATGCACCATCAAAGACGATTGAATCCAGCCTGAATCTCAAACAAGAGCAACAATCTAGCGTAGCCACTGTGCATAATGAAGCGGCAGATGATTACCGGACAATGCTTGACCAAGATGTGATGAAGCAGCTTATGGCGGATCTGAATTGGGATATATTGCTGCATATTATCAAACTGTATATCGAAGAAACCGAACGGCGAATGACGGTAATGGTAGAGGCTGTCCATAAGCAGCATTGGTCGTTGCTTGAATCCGAGGCCCATCAACTCAAAAGTAGTTCTGGCAGTGTAGGCGCTATTTTACTCCAGCAAAAGGCACTGGCCATAGAGATGGCATCTCGGGCTGAAAATCAGACTGATATTGAGCGCCATAGTGGTGACTTGTTATCGCTGTGCCAGCAATCAATACTGGCGTTAAAACAGTTTATTGATCGGGAAGAAGCATGATTAAACGGCTGCTTTATGAAACGGAAAAAAAAGCCACACTGGAATCGGTGCGTGAAATTCGGATCGTGCTGCAGCGTTTACTGAGTTTAAAACATGTGGATGAGGGACTTTCCAATCGGATTTGTTTGGCTTTTGCTGAAGCGGCAACCAATTGTGTTAAACATAGTCATCCAAGTCCCACGACGATACAAGTATCCTTGAGCCAAGATGGCGCATACTTCTACGTGATGTTGATGAATGACGGCCAAGTCTGGGATATGACTGAGCAGCGGTATCAAGGAATTGATAGTTTATTTCAAGATAATGAATCAGGACGGGGACTTGAACTGGTTAATGCATTTTCTGATAAGGTCGAATATCAGCCAAATTATGCAGATAGTTTCCATTGTTTAACGATGTCGTGGTGTTTGCCAGGAAAAAGCCAGCAACCACGAATACTCATTATTGAAGATGAACGGGTGGCGCAAAATTTATATTACAGTTATTTGTCTGAAGATTATCAGGTTGATATTGTAGATGATGGTATGCAGGCTTTAGCAAAACTCAAAACAAAAAGTTATGAGCTGTTGCTTTCTGATATCAACATGCCGGGAATGGATGGAATAAGCTTTCGCGAACAAATTTTAAGTCAAAAGAAAGAGCAACTAGTTTCATTTATATTTCTAACGGCTGCTGAAAACACACAATTAATCGAACGTGCGAATGTGCTGGGGGTTGATGATTACCTGCAAAAACCTGTCAATAAAAGCCAACTGTTACAGTCGGTTGATCGAGCGATAAACCGTTCCTCTCAATTTAAAAAAGCCATGGGGGAAATGATTGATGAACGACTTTGCAGTGCGTTGTTACCTCAAATCCCTCATGACATCCCTTATTGGCAGTGTCATCAGCAATATAGTCACAGTGGTCGAGGTGGTGGTGATATTTTTCATTATTATCCTTTTATCGATGACACCGGGCTCGATGCCGGATTAATCATGCTGGCTGATGTCGAAGGCCATGACGAAACTGCCAAGTTTTTCTCCCATGCTTTTTCTGGCTATTTCCGAGGAATGATCCAAGGTTATCTCGATGGTGTCTCTGCTGCTTTTTCTGAAAATACTCAGTCGATTGAGTATCTGATGCAAAAGATTTCAGATGGGATCTACACCGATAAGCTGCTGAATCAATCTACCATCACGCTATTATTGGTTACTATACATAGTGGGGGAAAAGTGCGTATTGTGTGTGCTGGTCATCCACCTCCGCTGAGACTCAGCGCGGAAGGTATTGATCAATTAGAGGTGGGAGGCTTGATTCCGGGATTAATTGAAAATACCCAGTATCAAATGTTAGAGATGGATGTGAAGCCATCAGAGCGCCTCGTACTCTATACCGATGGCCTGTTAGAATCAAAAACACCGACTCAGCACTTTGTTGAGTCAGAGATTTTACAGCAGTTAAATCTGAGTAGGACTCAGCCGTTAGATCGCGCTGCACGTTTGCTGGTTGATCATTTTAAGCAACAGGTTGATCCAGCCCTGCAAGATGACGCCACCCTTGTTTTATTGCAGACGAAATAAAGTTGACCCGTCGAAGAAAGAGACGCCCCCATAGAATACTACCTTGACTAGCAGCCAATACATTCTCGCTGGTTCGAGCATATTGTGGTTGCTTGGCTATATTTCTCGACAATGATTTTACTCTCACAATAATCCCTTACGTTAACGTTTATATTATTACGGGGCTTATTGTGGAGGCGATTATGTATAAGCAGTTAACAGAAGAACATCGTTTACAGATCTGGGCATTAAGGAAAGAAGGCAAAAACCAAACGAAAATTGCTTCGTTGCTTAATATTCATCGTTCTACAGTCAGTAGAGAGTTAGCGCGAAATTCAGGTCCTTATGGTTATGATCCGCAATTGGCGCATAAACTGGCCTCCTACCGTAAACAGTTTCACCAGCAAATTGTCGAGAAGCAATACGAAGAGTTGGTACTGAAGCTACATCAAATGGGGCTGAATAAAATTCAGATCCAGCAATTTATTACGTATTACCATCCTGAACTCTCCTTGGGGCAGTTAAATGAGCTAATGCAGATTTATCATTGTATCCCGGAAAAATAAGAATATGTGGTGTGAGTCACATGTTGCACTTGCCCGATCACTGAATATCCGGGTTAGTTTTGTTCTGTTGCACTTGCTATAACCGTTCCGCTGTTTATTGAGTTTATGCCCTCATCCCATGTTGCACTTGCCGTGAATGTTAATTGCTGAACGAGTGTTGCGGTTGATATTCAAATTCAACGAAATGATTTTAACATGTTGTTTTTATTGTTATTTATTGTTTATTTTAAGAGTGATTAATATCACGGTATTACCTCATTTCTGTCTCTATAGTGATTTTATTAAAAGAATAACGTGATAAATGAGCAAGGAGCCCGAAATGAAAATATTCAACCACATTGGTATTCCTACTGCAATTAAACATGAAGGTGAACATTTTAATGCAGATATTGGCTTGTATGCGACGGACTTTGAGAAAAGTGAGCATCGTATAGAATGGCTTCGATTTTTAGATAATAGCCCAATGCCAGAGACACTTAAACACACGGCGCATATTGCCTATGAGGTTGATGACCTTGCAGCGGCAATGGTAGGTAAAGAGGTATTGCTCGAACCGTTCAGCCCTAATGCATCGCTAAAGATAGCATTTGTCATGGAAGACGAAGCACCCGTCGAACTCATGCAATTTCTCTGATGAAACGAATGAAACTATATAAGCGATTCCAATAAAGTTATACCTATGAATCTATACCAATGATTTTACGTCAGAGAGTTCAGGCCATTATTTATTCTATTAAGGTTAAGGTATCGATATGAAAAAGTTTATCAATCAGCCAGAGAATATTACTAGTGAATTACTTCAGGGATTCGAAATGAGCTTCCCCAAACATATTCAGGTGGTGTCCGATAAGATTGTCGCAAGGGCTACACCTAAAGATCCGAATAAAGTTGCTATCGTTTCTCTTGGTGGTGCTGGGCATGAGCCTGCGTTAAGTGGTTTTGTCGGTGAAGGTATGCTGGATTATTCTGTTGTCGGGGATGTGTTTGCGGCACCTGGAGCACCAAAAGTCTTTGAAGCGTTGAAAATGGCAAATTGCCCAGCAGGCGTCTTGTTGGTGGTGCTTAATCATGAAGGCGATGTGATGTCTGCGAAGATGGCGATGGAGCTGGCCAAGCGCGATGGCATTAACGTAAAAATGTTGCTCACCCATGAAGACATTAGTGCAGGCCTACAAGTTAAAGCGGAAGATCGCCGTGGCTTAGTTGGGTGTATTCCCGTGTATAAAATAGCAGGAGCGGCCGCAGAGGCAGGCTTACCGCTGGATGAAGTGTACCGTATTGCCGGCTTGTTGAATGACAAGATGGCCACTCTGGCTGTTGCCATGAGCAATGCCTCACACCCACAATCTGGGATGGCGATTGGTGATCTGGCCGATGATGAAATGGAAATTGGGATGGGGCAGCATGGTGAAGGGGGCGGTGGACGGATGAAAGTGCAATGTGCCGATGATACCGCCAATATTATGCTGGAGCAGCTCTGTCTGGCGATTGATGCCAAAGTGGGCGATAAACTCATGCTAATAATCAACGGAACAGGTGCTACGACTTTCATGGAGATGTTTATTGTGTCTCGCGCCTGCCATCTGGCTTTGAAAGAGAAGGGCATTATTGTTGAACGAACTAAAGTGGATGAGTTATTGACCGTGCAAGAAATGGCGGGATTCCAAATGTGCTTGGCTAAGTTTGATACTGAAACACTTACCTATTGGGACAAACCTTGTTGTACACCGTATTGGACACAAGCCTAGCGGCCTAATCTCTGCCTGACGGCCATTGTAATGATGATGGCCGTCAGGTTATTTCCCTTCATAAAGCAATGATACGTACTGGCGTAGGGTGTCTTATACCCTAAATTCAGGAGGCAAATATGGATACCTTCAATGCACCTATGTTTTATCGGATGCTCGATGCTGCCACGATTGCAATTGGTGATAATGCGGCTTGGTTGAATGAGCTCGATGGAAAAACGGGCGACGGCGATCATGGCACCACCATGCTGCGGGTAAAGCGATCGATAGAAGAGATGTTAATTAAGGCAGATAAGGCACCTGTGAGTCATTGGCAACAGGCCATTGATGATCTGGGGTGGTCGATATTAAGTCAGGATGGCGGATCCGCAGGGATGTTGATTGGTAATTTATTTATCGGATTAGCGGAAGGTTTGACTGAAGAACAATTATCGCCTCAACAAACCGCAGCCGCTTTTCGGGCGGGCTTGGACAAAATGCGCCATTTTAGCGGAGCACAGCAAGGGGATAAAACAATGCTGGATGCATTGATCCCTGCTGTTTCAGCCATGGAATCTGCCGCTAACCAGCCGCAGATTTCAATCGATACGCTCTTTCGTATCGCCGCTCAAGCGGCCGATGAGGGCGCGCAAGCGACAATTGCGATGAAACCCACCCGGGGACGGGCGAAGAATATGGGAGAAAGGGCGATTGGCTTGATTGATCCCGGCGCGACAAGCATGTCGTTGGTATTCGGTGCGTTTTCTTCAGTCTCTACGCCAGAGTTAGTGTAATACATTAAGGATAATATGATGGCAGATAAAGATGGTATGCAGTTAGCAAAAAACTATGGGCTGGATATTCCTCATCATCAAAATGGTTATTTTGTTAAAGGGATGGAACATGTTGACTGGGGCATGAAAGATCGCTTAAGCCGGATCTTTCGCCCTAATACGGGTAAAACAGTGATGCTGGCGTTTGATCATGGTTACATCATGGGGGCAACGGCAGGTCTTGAGCGGTTAGATTTAGCGATTGAACCTCTTGCGCCTTATGCCGATGCATTAATGGCGACGCGTGGTGCACTAAGAAGCTGTATTCAACCCATTCATAATAAACCCGTCATTTTACGGGCGAGTGCTGGCAGTACGGTATTACAAGACGATATGAGCCATGAAGTGGTTGGTGTTGATATTGATGATGCGATTCGCATCAATGCCTCTTGTTTAGCGATTCAGGTTTTTGTTGGGGCATCTGGGGAGTGCCAGAGCCTGAATAATCTGGTTAAAACCATTGATACTGGCGCTAGATATGGCATTCCTACGTTGGGGGTGACGGCCGTTGGTAAAGAAATGGAACGCACTACACGTTACTTCATGCTTGCCTCTCGGGTATTGGCTGAGCTGGGGGCGCATATTGTAAAAACATATTATTGTGATGATTTTGAGCACGTTGTCGCAGCGTGCCCGGTGCCCATTGTAGTGGCGGGTGGTAAAAAAATTCCAGAATATGATGCGCTTGACTTAGTCTACCGTGCGATGCAAGCAGGGGCTGCGGGGGTCGATATGGGACGCAATGTCTTTCAAGCTCAATCACCACTAGCGATGCTTAAGTCGATTAATGCGGTGGTTCATGATGGGTTGACTGTCGTGCAGGCATACGATTTGTATCAAACAGAAATTAGCGAAAGCGCTTAAGGATGGCTAAGATGAACTTTCAAAAATTTATCATAATCCCAATGATCGTTGCATTTCTCGCTTTTACTATTCAAGCATTAGATCAAATTTTAGCCGGGTTGATGCCTGTGCCTGGCAATGTTGGTTTTGGTTGGATTGCTTTTATCGCCTGGGCGATGTATTTCATGGCGGGTTGCACTGTTGAGGGGGCAAAAAAAGCGTTATTGGGTTATATCAGTGGCATCGTTGCTTCAATAGGCATTATGCAACTTGGCGGTGCATTAGGTGAGTTTGGCTTTTTTGCCTTGCCCATTGCCGTATTTATCATCGTGATTCCCTGTATTTGCTTAGAACGGATCCCTCCGATGGATTTTGTTCCTGCGCTATTTGTCGGGGCCGGGACATTCTTTGGCTTTATGTCATATGTCCCTGGTGCAACTTATACCAGTGCCGCTGTGACTGAATTGGTTTATTGCGTTATTGGATTAGGTTACGGGTGGATGACGGTGACACTTCGTGGTCGTTATGAGTCGTCGGTATCAAAATCGGCTGCAATATCGCGTTGATAAAGCGGGACAGATTTATTCTGAGATATCCTTATCAAGCTGGTTGAATCTTTACACTATGCATACGGCCTCAAGCTTATACTTGAGGCCGTTTTTCATTGCCTTAGCGAGGCTGTGATGAGGTCAATCTCAGTCTCAGTTGTAAAGCATCCGGTTAGCGCACGCGGTAGTCAGGGAACTGACGCCATAACGCTTCGAAGTGTGTGCAAAATGGGTCGAGATGACGCTTATCATCGGATAAGGTGACATTTTCTGAGTTAAACCGAGAAGCGCTACGAGTCCAGTTGAAGCTACCGTTAATTAAGCGTTGTTGGTCGAAAATGGCGAACTTGTGGTGCATGTGATAGTCGGTATCATCGGTTTTAATGGCTAAGCCTTTACGGGCCAAGTACCCAATGTCACTGCCACTGTCATTCACTTTATCATTATCGGTAATGATACGGACTTTCACTCCTCGCTGGTGGGTTTTGAGAATAACGTCCGTTAGGTTGTCATCGGCAATGGTAAATACACAGATATCAACCGTGGAAGATGCGCGGTTGAGCTGATTTTTAATGCCATCAAAGCAGCAATTACCTGGCGAAAACCATGATTCTGCCAGTAGGCCCGTTTCCTGTGGTTTGGCCTTATCAAATTGCTTCGTGACGTGCTCTAGCCATTTTAGCGCCGCGAGTGGCTCGCCCTCATCACGAATATACTGCTGAACATGGCCAAAAGCACGATTACGTAAAAAGGCGAGATCTTCGGCTTGCATCTCGGCTTCGATTAACTGCGATGCTAATGCTCGCCGCTCGGTATTATCGAGCTTAACGTCCTCAAAGCTCGCGATCAGCAATTTCTCTAAACTAAATTTATCCATATTATTTCTTGCTCCCTATTAATGTACTGGCGACATGGTGGATATTCTGATTCAGGGCCACCATCTGCTGTACTATTTGTCCTGCTCTATCGCCATCATCCCCGGATTGTTGCTTACGGTAATACCCCTCTTTGATCTGCTGCCATCGCGCTTGCTGCTCTGGCGATAAATTGCCACGCAGCTCAGCCAGCTTTAACAGGTTCTCTTCGGTTCCAGAAGTGAGTGTCTGAGCTTCACCTTGGTAATGGTCTTGCACTAAGGTTTGCAGCTCGTTGTCGGTCATAACGGAAGAGACTTTCTCGGCCAGCTTATTCATATTCCGGTAGGAGCCTTGAAGCTTAAAGGGCGGCTCTACGCGATAAGCGTCAGCCGTCGCGGCTGATGCGATGTATTGCTGGTTAACCCTAAGTACGGTTTGTTGGATCACCAGCATCTTCTGTAATGTGGCGACAATTTCATTCGCTTCAGTGGCGGAGTATGGATGGGTTAAGTCACTTAATGCGACTTTCTCACCCTGAGCCATATTGATCAGTTGGTACAGATCATTCAAGTCACGGGTGGCTAGTGGGGCTAATACTGGGTTAGAGGTCAGTGAGTTCTCGATAAAGGATAACTCAAAGGCATTTTTCTGATCTGATAGCATGTCACCCAAGTTGTAAATATCGGCACGGTTAGCCAGCATATCGGGGATGGTAAAGACATCACCGGATTCAGTATATGGGTTACCCGCCATGACCACCGCAAACTTTTTACCACGCATATCGTAGGTTTTGGTTTGCCCTTGCCAGGTACCTTCCACGCGACGGGTGCCGTCACACAGCGAGATAAATTTCTGTAGAAACTCAGGGTTGGTGTGTTGAATATCATCAAGATACAACAACACATTATTACCCATCTCAAAGGCGAGGTTAATTTTCTCTACCTCACGAGCCGCATTTTGATCCGGCGCATCACTAGGATCGAGAGAGGTGACCTGATGACCAATTGACGGGCCATTGATCTTCATAAACACCAAGCCCAGTTTATGTGCCACGTATTCGATTAAGGTGGTTTTGCCATAGCCCGGCGGAGAGATCAGCAACAGCATCCCCATTAAATCGGTACGTTTATTCGCACCCACTGTACCCATTTGCTTGGCAAGGTTGTCACCGATTAAGTGCAGGTAGCTATCGCTGATCAGCTTGTTGCGGACAAATGATGTTAAAGGCCGAGGGAGAAACTCATTCAATCGAAGCTGCGATTTCGCGTCAGTGAGCAGAGCTGCCCGCTGAGTGAGGTAGGCTTCATATTGCGGTAGTGTGTGGTGTTGATGATGTGAACCGCGCTGTAAGAACTCATCCAAAACCAGTGTCATCCCACCATCAACCACACGAGGATGATCGCCAAGCAGACCGGTTAAGTGTGCCAGTAAGGAGAACTCAACGGCTTTGATATCCATCTTTGAGAGCACGGAAGCGTCATTCGCGACAGAGGATTTCAGAACCGCGAGCATGCTGGCTTCAACCACAAAGGCCTGGCTTAGCGTATCTTGTTGGGTGGTTGCTTGGTGTGCGGTGTAGGCACACAGCCATTGATAGTGTTCCGCGAATGCAGTCTTGGTTGCGGTGGTATCGGCTTGCCAACCTAAGCTGCGGCGGAATGATAAGTAAACGTCACACAGTTCGATGGCATCGCGACTGACATCGACAGATAGCAGTGATGATGCGCCATCAGCGGCTAGTACCGCAATGGCATACTCAGCACTGCTGGTGAGGTCGGCATTGGCCATGCTCGGGATCAGGGCGGATAACTCAGTTTTGACTGATTCAAAAGCGGTGTTCGCCCCAAGATGCTGCTGCATCAAAACGGCATTTCGTGCAGTCTGGTGCCAGTGGCTGTAATCACTTTCGGTTAAGTTGGCTAGCCACAGCAGCGTGGACGCGCGTTCCGCTTGACCGAAGCGTAATAGTCCTGCTTGGGCATAGCAAGGTAAAACCGCGGCTAAGATCTTTTCTGCATCGTGATCGTGCACCCCTTTGACATAACCTTCACGGTAACGTGGCGCAGCAAATTGCTGGATGTCAGCGAGTAATTGATTATTTTGCAGTGCGACTTGTAAGCCATCGATAGACCAGCCATCACTATGACGCTGGGCAGCGTCAAGAACCAAATAAGCCAGGTACTCTGCACGATAGACTGCCGGGGTCTCGGAGGCGACATCCATCTTCGCCATTGCTTGCAGGGAGAGAAACTCTGGTGCAGTGACAGGCTGATAATATTCGGTGCCTGACACATGTAGCGAGAGGGTGTCTTGATAGTCGACCAGAGTGAGATCGAGTGCCTGCTTGTTGACGCTAAAGCGGTGTTTACCCAGCCTGAGTATATTGCCGCCTTGTTCAAAGATATCTTGGTTATCGCGCAGGGCACGCAGTGATTGGTCTTGTACCGCTTTTAGTTTGCTATCTATTGCGTCAGCTTTAACGCTGTCGCCCAAGTTACGCATCGACTCCGCGAGCTGACGTAGCTTCATTACCATATTATCTGTGGCAAAGAAGCTGTTGAGTGCAGCGACATCATCGAAGCGAGTAACACGTTTTTCGATACTGGTAAAGGTTACCGTAGCCGCTTGGTTAAGGTTTTGGACTCTGCGTTGTTGGGCTGAGATCAGCTGCTGTTTATGGCCTTCCAGCGTGGATTGAATTTCATCCCGCTTGGTGTAAATTTCGGCCAGAAATTCATCAAAGTCAGCAAAGCGCGATTCCAGTTTTTCAAGCAATCCGATCAGTTTAGCGAGCTGCTCATCACACTGTTCCGGTGACTGTGATTGCTCCATTGCGCTGTTGACCGCTTGAGCGAGTAACTTAAACTGTGAGCTGAACTCGGCCTTTGCCTCATGACCGCGTAATGACTGGTGTTTTTGACGTAAGCGGGCTGATGCTGCGTTGAGCATTGAGGTGACTTCAGTAGTCAAATCCAGAATGCGGGTTGCCTGAGTGGGATCGTCAGTTTCGATTTCCGCGACTTCTTCGGTAACTAAGGCCAGCTCGGTTCTGACTTGATCTGTCTGTACCTGTAGCTTATTGAGCTCAGCGGTTTTATCTACCGTCTTTAGCTTGTCTTCAATAGCGGTAATCGCTTGTTTATACGGTCGGTAGGCTTTTTCCTCTTGCAGTAGTGTCAATAGCAAGTTATTCATCAGCTGCCGTTGATCAGCCAAGGTCGCTAACATAGTGTCAACAGGTGCTTCTGGCATATACCGATGCTGACGTAGCGCCATGACACAGCCCACTTCGGCTTTGAGTTCGGCTAATAGCGCCAGTAATACATTGGCCTCGTCGCGGGGGGCCAGTTTTAAGCGACCAACTAAGTCCTGAACCGTTGCTGATTGTTGCGCTAGAGCAGATTCCGCATGCTGCTGAAGTTGGCGAACTTTCGCGAATTCATCAATGATGGAATCAGCGGTAGCCATTACGGCGGTGACGGCATCACTGAGCCCTAATGCGGCGTCATTGTCTAACCAATCATAGTGATCCAGTGTGGTTTGGCAGGTTTTTAAGAGCGTTTCAAATGCGGCTTGGCTTACCTCGTTGGTTTGAGCTAATTGGCAAATCGTCAGTAATGATGATAGCGCTCTAACCAGTTCAGTATTACCCAGATTAGCAAGAAAAGGATCCGCGCCTTGTTTTTGTTGCTGGTGGTGGTGGGCGTAATGCTCAGGCACCATAAATGGTGTGTTCCAGATGCGCAACGGATGGATGGTTGAGGCTTCGGCGTTTTCTGATACACGGAACATCAACATCCGCCCGTCAGGATACAGGCTACAGCCGTGACTGTGCATTGGAGCAGAGAAGGCTTTTTCAATCAGGTTATAGACATAAATAACGTAGTAGCCTTTTTCCACGTTAAAGAAAAAATAAAGTACGTCTTCACCGTTGGGAGAGGCGATTTTGTGAAAGAATCGCAGGTGTTGCCAGTCGCCATCAAAGTGCTTGTGTTCACCCCCCGTCAGCACGTAGCCCCGGGGATATAGCAAACCATGATTTTCGGGTAAGGCTTTACCACTAACGCTTAATGCATCAGTACGGATCACCTGTTGATTGATGGGGTTGTAAATAAAATAGCGAGTATGTTTCTCACGATTAGGCAGTACTTTCAGTACGATAAGATCGCCCACAAAGGCATAACTAATCTCAGCGTCGGCGACACTTTGGTGGGCGTCTTCAACGAGTTCACGATAGATGCCTTGGCCTTCGTCAGTATTGTCTTCTATCTTGATGGTCAGGTCGCCGCCGACACATTCCACAAATAGTTTATCTGCAATAGAAACATGCGGGTGATCGCCATTGATATGATCGTTACGCCCGGTAGCTACCCAGCTGAAATCATGTTGCGGAGCATCGTTAAGAGAAACCTGGCCCAGGCTGTCGAGATAGCGTACTTTTTCGGCCGTGATTTCAAATCGGAAGACTTTGCGGTCTTCTGAACGCATGCCGATTTGGAAGGCGAGATAGAGAATGTCTTCTTGCCGTGAAATCTGGGATAACCGAGCGTCTTTGTAATAGGTAAACAGCTCGGAGAATTCATGAGTAAATTGTGCATCATTAAGGAATGAGGCCTCAAGTTGAATCGGGTCAAGGCGATATGTCCCGTCGCTCTCATTGAGAGTATAAACACCGAACACGTCGCTCAGTGCCGGGCTGGCTTTTAAACCGACATAGACTTGATAGCCGAAGAGGATCTGGCCGTTAACTTGCGCCATATCGACGGGAACACAACGAGAGTTCGTCTGAACATTGGCTTTGCCAATTAACGCGAAGTCGCTGCCGCCAAAGGTTTGTTGGCGTTTGAGATTAAATTGTTGTGAAAGGTCTTTAAGGGTTTCGCCTTGTTGGGAAAGTCGGGCTTTTAATACTTCGTAGGCCCCACCTTCACTTACCGCATCATCAATAGCATTATGAGTCGTTTCTGTCACTGTCTCATATCCTCAGAAAAGCACACCCTCTAAGCGAGGGTGTGAGGTAATTTAAACTGATGTTTTATACGCTTGATTAGTTATCAAGCGACGAGCCGTTTTTGCCCGATAAGCTCTCTTTTAGTGAGGCAAATAAATCATTTGCGCCACCTTTGCTATTGAGCATATTGGCAATAGCGATGCTGCTGAGATCACCACTATTCACATCGGTTTTTTCCAAGATATCTTTCAGATCTTGCGGTAGGCTGCGTTCACCGTTGATGTATTCATTGACCAGCGGAGAGAGTACTTCTGACCCCTTGAAGCGGTTATCCATCGCAGCAGAATCAATTACAGTACGACGTAATTGCTCCATGCCGTCACCACCGAATAGTTTGATGTCTGCCGCTGACAAGGCTTGAGCTAAGGCTTTAGCATTTTCACTAGACACTTCTTGTTGTGCCTTGATACGGGCCATTTCCAGTTCTTTTTGTTGCTGTAACTGCATAACCCACTTGTCATGCTCTCGGGTTTCATCATCGTACTGACGAGCGGCTTCAAAGCGTGCGGTTTGTGCTTCTGCTTCTGCCAAGCCTTTCGCACGGAGCGCGCCAGCTTCTGCTTCACCGGTTGACTGTAGGGTGTAAGCTTGCGCTTCGCCTGTCTCTTTAATCGCGATCGCACGCTCACGTTCAACTTGAACTTCGGCCAAGCCAGTTGCACTGATGTGCTCTTTCTCTGCCTGTGCCATGCGTTCTTTCGCTGCCGCTTCACGATCTTGCATAATAAATTGTGCTTCGGCTTCTTTCTCTTTGGCAATAAATTCCGCTTCTGCCTGCTTCGCTTTTACAACATAATCCGCTTCGGCTTGACGTGTTTTCACTGCCAGATCATTTTCAGCATCACGGGTGCGAATTTTGATTTCAGTTTCATTTTCAATGAGTTTGCGATCCGCTTGTTCTTTCGCTGCTTCTTTTTCAGCTTTAGCAATAACCAGCAGATCGATTTGTTTCGCTTCGGCTTCGGCTTCGGCTTCGATCAGTTTCACTTTTTTCTGACGGTTGACTTGCTCAGTGGCACGTAAGTTCGCCGTTTCTTCTTCTTCTCGTGCAATCTTGCGCTCAATCTCGACGCGTTGAGATTTGGTTTCTGCCACCGATTTTAGTGCTTCTTCAATGGTGGTCTCTTTTTCCATCTCTTTCTGAGCCACTTCCGATGTAGTACGAACTCTTTCTGTTTCTACTGCACGGTTAAGTTCTTCTTGCTGAATAGCCACTTGACGCTGATTGGCGATACGGGTCATTTCTACTTCCATATCGACACTTTCTTTGCGCTTCGAGACCGCTTCTTCAGTCTCAAGTTGGGCCAATTTTTCAGCACGCTCAAATTCTTGACGTTTCTCTTCTGCCAGCGCATGTTCTTGAGCTTGGATAATCTCAACTTCACGACGGGTGCGTGCAATACTCTCTTGTTCTTGCTTGTCTAATTGCAGACGGTTTGCTTCTGCTTCGACATCTTTCTTCTTAATTGAAGTACGCTCGTCTTGGCGTATTGCATTGGTTTCTGTGTTTTTCACTGAGGTAATTGAGGAAATCTTGCGGATCCCTTCAACGTCCAAGATGTTGTTTGGATCGTGCGCATCCAGCGCGGTTTGGTCGACTTTATCGATAACCACATCATAAATTTTGAAACCGTCCATTTCACTGCCAATGACATTAACAACAGCGTCACGGAAAGCACGACGATTGGTGAGGAGTTCTTCAAATTCAAATTGTTTGACGGCGGTTTTTAGCGCTTCAGAAAATTTAGGCTGGAAATGTTCTTTTAGGCGATCAAGATCAGAGGCACCACCGGCGGTGATCAGTTTGGCGACTCTGACAATATCTTCTTCTTCGTGATTGACACCTATATAGAAATCAACTTTCAAATCGGCACGGATATTATCTTTACAATGCAACCCTTCGTATTCTTCACCTTCTTGATCCTTACGACCGCTACGAATAACTGAAATCTTCTTGCGGGTAATATCCATGTATTCGGCGCGGTTGATTACAGGCCAAACAAAAGCACCGGTGAGCGATGCATTAGTTCTCTGAATACCATTAATGATAAGTGCTTCACCTTCGTTTCGTACTTTGCGATAACGTGAGGTTAAAAAAAGCATAATCAGTATGAACAGACCCACACCCACAAGAATAAAAATCATGCTCGGTGAAAAGTTTATTGGCATTGTTGTCTCCTTAATATGTGACAAAATTGATCAGTTTTGATAAATGATTTTTATATTGAGTAAATTCCCGAAAATATTGTGTTTATTTACGGCTCTAATCGAGAAACGAGGTAGCGCTGAGTATCCTCGTTTTTTGAAATAATAAGTACTTCATCACCATAATTAATATCTTCATTGAGGCTGTTGTAAGCATCGATTTGAATTTCATTTCCCCCTTCAACGATCACTACTTCGCCCTGCTCTTCGTTGACTGTCACACTTCGAACAAAAGCGCGTTTGCCATTAAAATCAATGGCGGCAAAGGCATTGGCTTGATTCAGTATAGGGGCCAGTGGCCGTAATACGATGGCGGAAATATGTAGTGCGAGGTAGTAAATGCCTATCAGTGATATCGCAATGAGGACACCTGTGAAATTACCACTAATATTTTGGAATAATAGGGTTTCCGCGTAATACATAAGAATGGTGGCTGCAAATGTACTCAGGCACAGCATAATCGGAAGTGGGACAAGGGTTAAAACTGATGGCAAGAATAATTTAGCGGCTAACGAGCTATCCATGTCACCAATATCATTACTTAAATGCCCGTCAGAAATATTGAATAGGAAGTCAATAATCATCAACACGCTAAAAACGCAAAAAGGAATAAAGAATACAATGACAGGATAAGAAAGCAGCGTTGAAAGGAAAATATTCATTGTTATTTAATATCTGATATTAAGTGCCAAGCATTATAACGACTATATCTGAACCTTACCAGAAGATTGGTAGATAATTTGTGCTTTTCGGTGCACTTCTCAAAATTATTGTATCACGCGTTAATCATGAACATAAATATCCAGTTAAAACGCTGTGGACTAAGTTGGTAAGTCGCGCTTCGGTATATTGATGAAACGGGTATACAGAGGGTAAATGTTGCTAAATCTTATTCACAATAAGACGGTGAGTTATTTGAGATGCATGTTATTTAACGTCAGTGCATTTTGTATAACAGATAGGTTAAAGCTGAAGTGTCGCTGTCGACGGGCATTGATACATCGGCGCACTGTGTTGCCCCTTTTCGCCATGGCACGCCTTTAGTTAGCTTATTGAAAAGCGACATTTCATTTTTATCGCTAGTATTTGATAAGAAAATCAGCATAATCTTGGTATATATCACACAGAGAAAACCATTCCGATGACCAATTTTCAATATTTCTTTCATAAACTACCTTGTTTTAACTGTAAAAAAACCAAGGTTGATACCGACCTTGGTTGGTTAACGGCTGCGATGAAAGAGGAAATTTTAGAGCAAGTAAATGTGATTGTGGCTGAAGGGAATGTTGCGGCTGATTTTACGGTGAACGTGACCTGTACTGCTGAAGAAGCTCGCGATTACTTGTTGTTGAACTACTTTGGCTACTCTGAAGAAGAGCTTGAAAGTGGTGTTGAGGCCGAAGATGCAGAAGAAGTTGCAAATGAGATTGCAGAGAGCCTGACGGCTGAAGGTGTTATTGTGTTTGAACATGAGATCGCGCTACAAAGCTGTACAGATTGCGGCGTGTTTGACGATGAGTCAGAAAATTAATCGGACAAATATCAATGCTATGGTCTCTTGCTGAGCACATATCCCAAAAAGCATTGCTGGAGGGGGAGTTATTCCCCCTTATTTCAGAGGATACTTTGGTTGAACAAGACGGGATTGTGTATGTTGGGAATGTGATTACTGGGAATATGAAAAAAAAACATTCGCCAGACATTACGCAACATGATCCTTTTTTACCGCCCTATAATCCGGACATTTATTTGGGGGATATGGGAACAGAGCATGTATGTTTACTCAATAAGTTTCCCATTACAGTCCCTCATATATTAGTTTGTGCTAAGCACTACATTCCACAAACTTCGCCATTAAGTCAGGCTGATTTTAGCGCTTGGGTTACCGTTTTTTCTCATCCGGATGTACTTGGTTTTTTCAATTCAGGTCATATTGCCGGTTCAAGCCAAATGCATCGCCACATGCAATTAGTGCGTAGTCAGATCCCGCTTGAGTCACAGATAGTGGCTCGACGTCTGCCTTTTAAACATGTGTTGTCTTGTTTTGAGTCGCTGGATGCTGAGGTATTATACCAAGCCTATATTTCAGCCATGCAACAACTAGATCTTTATACTGACACAATAATTGATGGTTATCCTGAGTGCCATCCTTACAATATATTATTAACTCAACGCTGGATGCTGGTGATCCCCCGAACTAAAAATCAAGTGGAAGCAATATCTGGGCATGGTATCAATTTTAGTGGCCGTTTTTTAGTCAGTTCTGAATTAGAATTAGCATGGCTTAAAGAGTTTGGTTTTATTCATTTTTTAGCTGAATGTAGTGTTTGCTAGTAACTGGACAGGTTACCCTCTTATTTGACGGTAACCTGTTGATAATAGTGTAAATACTTGTTTTGTTGTTATTGGTTAAAATGGCTGATAACGTTGTTATAAATGTTGCAATTAGAATAATGAGTCTTTCTGCATGTATATAGTTTTTCTGGTTATATTTGATGTTATCAAGCCAGTTGATTCTGCAGTTGCCCAACCACACTGCGGTGGGTTGCAAGATAGTGATGTTTATTGAGGTGGCTCGCTCTGTATTCACGAGGAGTCACCCGTATTACGCTTTTGAATTTGGCATTAAAATTAGATAACGAAGAAAAGCCCACCTCAGCGCCGATGCGCGCGATACTCCAGTCTGTGGTCACTAAGTAACGTGCTGCCTGGCGTACCCGTTGTTCAATGAGATATTGCCTGAATGTCACCCCGAGATTGGCGTGAAAGAAGCGAGAGAAGGTACTGTCTGCCATATAGAGCTGGTCAGCTACCATTGTTACGGAAAGCGGCTCGGCCAGATTATCGGCAATGTATTTCAGCACTATGCGGACTTTATCTTCAATCCGCTGGCTATTGACGATGTCGAAATTATAATCGGTCAAGCAAGTATGAGTTTGCTTTGATAGTGCCTCTAATAAACTGAGTAAATTCAGGACCTGAGAAAATTCATAAGTATTATTGACGGCTTTTAGGTAAATGTTAACGTAGGAATCAGCATCAATATTAAATAGAGAGCCATTACGTGCATTTTCAAGCATCAGTTTAATATCACTAAATTGAACACTGTCGATGAATGTTTGCCCCAGGGCATTAAGACGAAAATGCAGCACATCGCATTCTTCTCCTTTCGAATTATCTCCAGCTGGCTCAAATTCAAAGCGGTGGGGCGAAAAGGGGGTTAGCAGAGCGAGCTGGCCGGGTGAGAGGTGATGGACAGACGCACCTAGATAAAGAGTACAGCTTGTGTTGCGGGGCCAAACGAGAACATAATCCGCACAAAAAAGCAGGTGCTCGGTTTGCTCGGCTGACTGTAAATCAAATAGTAAAAATTTAGGTGTATTTGCTATAACACGTTGGCACATATTATTGACCTCTTATTTACCTGTCACTATTTTCTCTTTTGATGCATCAAAGCACCACGGTATAAATAACGAAATGTGATACGCAACAGGATGTGCATCACAGGGTGAATGAGAATATAGGGCTATCAAATACCGAAGGGTATATTTATGCTTTTGGTGTAACTTCGTTAGGGTGAGCGTTAGGAAGAGGAATGTTTATACTGGGTGTATTCCTACGCACAATAGGCGGAGTGAAAAATACCGGCCAAAGGCCGGTATAGATAAAAGGGTTGTGGTCGATATCAAAGTACTGATTACTGACCTAATGTGGCGACCATCACGGCTTTGATAGTGTGCATGCGGTTTTCTGCTTCATCAAAGACAATAGAGTGCTCAGACTCAATCACTTCATCAGTCACTTCGACACCTTTTCCCAGGACAGGGTACGCTTTCGCGAGTTCTTTACCGACGGTGGTATCTTCACCATGGAATGCTGGTAGACAGTGCATGAATTTTACATGTGGGTTGCCTGTGGCTTTAATCATGTCCATGTTAACTTGGTAAGGTAGCATGAGGTTAATACGCTCTGCCCATGCTTCTTTGGCTTCGCCCATTGATACCCAAACGTCAGTGTATAGGAAGTCGCAACCTTGAACGCCTTCTTTGACATCTTCAGTCATTGAGATTTTTGCACCTGTTTTTTCAGCAATTGCAAGACATTGAGCGACTAGTGCTTCTTCAGGCCAGAAGGCTTTGGGAGCTACGAGGCGAATATCCATGCCCATTTTGGCAGCTCCGACCATGAGTGAGTTACCCATGTTATTACGTGCATCACCCAGGTAGGCAAATTTGATTTCATGAAGTTGTTTACCACGAGCGTGCTCTTGCATGGTCAGAAAGTCAGCCAGAATCTGAGTGGGATGGAATTCGTCAGTTAGCCCATTCCATACGGGAACACCAGCATACTGACCGAGTTCTTCAACGATCGCTTGGCCAAAACCGCGGTATTCAATACCATCGTACATACGGCCTAGTACGCGTGCAGTGTCTTTCATTGATTCTTTATGACCAATTTGAGATCCAGATGGGCCTAAATAAGTGACTTGAGCGCCTTGATCAAAGGCTGCCACTTCAAAAGCACAGCGTGTTCTAGTGGAGGTTTTTTCAAAGATCAGAGCAATATTTTTACCCGTTAATTGAGGTTGCTCGTAGCCATTATATTTGGCTTTCTTTAATTCTGCAGAAAGTGCTAATAAGTGGTAAATTTCACGAGGTGTGAAATCTAAAAGTTTTAGGAAATTACGATTGCGAAGATTAAAAGCCATGATGATTATCCTCTTTAGAATCTATATTTAATTGAGGCGCATAACCTAAGCACAATTAATGGTTTGATTGTGTGCCTCGTGGTTATTTATTGTTAGTGTTATTGCAAGTTCGGCAATGATTGCAGTGTTATGCCGCAATAATATTTGTACCACATTCACCTTTTAATATACGTAGTCCATCTTGAAGTGATCCGATGCCAACCAATTTGCCACCTTGCTTGATAAATTCACAAGAGGCTTCAATTTTTGGGCCCATTGAACCTGCATCAAAAGTATATTTCGCCAGTTCAGAAGGGGTTGTTTTGCTTAATGCTTTTTGTGTGGTTTTTCCCCAATCCAGGCATACCGCATCGGCGTCAGTGAGAATTAATAGCGCGTCTGCTTCAAGTTGTTTTGCTAAGAATGCTGCGGACATGTCTTTGTCGATAACCGCTTCAACCCCAACAAGCTTGCCATTTTCGTGTTTGACTGGGATACCGCCGCCGCCGGTACAAATCACTAAATGATTTTGTTGAATGAGGGCGGTGATCGCATCGTGCTCAATAATGCCTGTTGGTTGTGGGCTTGGAACAACGCGACGGAAATATTGACCATCAGGTTTGACAGTCCAAAAATATTTCTCAGCCATTTCACGTGCTTCAGTTTCATTATATACCGGGCCAATGGGTTTGCTTGGGTCGGCAAAGGCCGGATCATTAGGATCGACACTCATTTGTGTCAGCATGCAAGAGACGTTTTGTTTTGGTAGTAAATTTTTGAGTTCTTGCATCAGTATGTAGCCGATCATCCCTTGTGTTTCAGAGCCTAAAACATCAAGCGGGTAGGGCGCAACTTTCTTATAGTCTACGTTTTGCAGGGCAAGCAAGCCGACTTGTGGGCCGTTACCATGCACAAGAACAACGTTGTATTCTTTCGCAATTTCCGCAATGGTCTGTGCCGCTATTGCAATATTTTGGCGTTGGATATTTGCTTCTAATGGCTCGCCACGACGAAGTAGTGCGTTACCACCTAATGCAACAACAACTGTTTGCTTGGACATGAATTTTACCTCTCAAGATGTTCTCTGAGGTCGGCACCGTAACGCCGACCGATTATTATGGGTAAAGGTTTCTGGTTAGATGTCATCACGTTCGATTGGGCAGCTCATGCAGCGAGCCCCGCCACGACCACGACCAAGTTGATCGCCAGGGATAGGCAGAACTTCAATACCGGCTTTATCATATTTTTCATTGGTATAGGTATTGCACTCATAACCGATAACCACACCGGGTCTTACCGCGAGAACGTTGTTCGCATCGTTCCACTGTTCGCGCTCAGCTTCGAAGGTATCACCTCCTGTCGTGATTAAATTCAGCTTATCAAGCCCCAGCGCTTTTTCGATGGCGGTGACAAAGTATCCTTCTTCAGTGGCTCTCACGGTGCCAGATTGATCACCGGTTAGGCTCCAGCACTTAACATCTTTACGGACAACTTCTGGGTAAACAGAGAAGGTATCTTCACGCATGTGTGTCATGACGGTATCAAGGTGCATGCAAGAGCGATGTTTAGGCAGCTGTATTGCAATAACTTGTTTTGCCTGGCCATGTTTAAACAAGTTTGAAGCTAACTGTTCAACGCCTTGTGCTGTTGTGCGCTCAGACATACCAATCAGGACGGAACCTTTACCGATGACTAATACATCACCACCTTCAATGGTTGAATTGTCGTAGCTCTTTTCCTCATCACCGTAATACTTAATGAAATCACCATTGGCAAATAGCGGGTGCCAGCGGTAGATGGCGCGCACATGGTTAGTTTCACGTTGCCGAGCCGGTTTTGCCATTGGGTTGATTGATACGCCACCGTATACCCAACATGAGGTGTCACGGGTAAATAAGTGATTGGGCAGAGGTTCAATAATGAAGTCACAAGGTGAGTGAAGTGCTTGCATCATTGATGATGATTTATAGGGCATTTCGGCATAGCTTAGACCGCCAAGTAAAATGGAGGCTAATTCAGTATTGGGTAAGTCGGCCAGAAAACAACGGATGTCGTTGGCAAATGTTGGCCCGAAGCGGTTCGCTGAAATTTGAGATGTTAGTAACCAGTCTTTTGCTTCTGGCACGGAGAGGGTCTCGGCCAGTAAGTCTTGTAGAAGAAGGACTTCAACACCTTGATTACGGAGTGTATTGGCAAAAATATCATGTTCTTCGTCGGCGCGATCAACATCCAATACATCATCGAATAAGAGGTCATGACAATTAGATGGGGTTAGATGAATCAGTGCACGCTCTGGACGATGAAGAATAACACGGCGTAGTTGACCAATTTCTGAGCCTATATAGAGCTTACTCATAATCGTATCTCACTATTATTAGTTGTTTTAATTCAGTTGACTTTATATTGGTGGGTGCTCTTTTTATTGGTGAATGAATTCGTATGTAAAATTCAAAAGACAAACAAATATAAAGTCGTTCAGTAACATGATGAATACAATGGAGCTTGTTAAGTAGTGATATCATAATAGGAATATTGATGTTAAATCACTAGCTAAAATCTGCCACAATAATGCCAATTCCTGCTTGGTTTATTTGTTATATGTTTTTATTAGAGATCTAATGTTGGTCGTATATTGTGATCAATAGCTTGCGAGTGATTTTTTAATATTAAAAAAGCCAGAGATTTACGTTCTGACCTTTTTGATGATTATTTTACTGTTAATATGTGAATTTTGATGTTAGTTAGCGTGGCATAACATTATGCTCGATAGGATGAAGCTGATAGAGTTTGGCAATAACAAAATATGAAATGCACGCTAATAACGAGGCGTACATGGGGGCTTCAATCCAGCCAAGATCAAAACGAAGGAACAACGTACACCCCGATATAAAACCGATAATGATAGAAAATAAGGCTGCATAGATATTTGCATGAATAAAGTGAGCAAATAATGTCGGAGCCACCAAGGCTGCCATCAATGTCCCTGATCCTAAAATAGCCAACATGGATAACATAAAGGGGGGCGCGCATAACATAATAATGAAACCGGCTCCACCTAAGACCCAAACCGAGAAACGGTTGAGATATAGCAGTGCTTTGGCGGAAAGCTTACAGTCGGGCCAAATTGCCTGACGAAGATCGTGTGATACTGAGCCTGCAATAGAGTGTAACACTGAGCTGGTGGTGGATTTCATGGCAAACAGTATGAATAATGTCACAACGGCAGAAACGGTGGGTGACAGAAACATGGTTAAAAATGTCGGCATTGCCTGATCGGGGTTTTCAAGTCCGGGTACTTTAACGCGGATATACAGTCCTGCAATGGGGACTAAGCTGAGCAGGCAAGCCATCGGTGTCATGTAAGCCGCGACATGGTGTAATTTGGTCTTGGGTGATAACGCCATAAAACGTACCGACATGTAGGGTAAGGTTGCCGTGTAAATAAAGGCATAGGGCAATACCATTAGTACGTGCCATACCGATGAGCCATACGGGCCAGAGTGACTGGGGGCGAGCAGGTCGGGGTCAATTGCATTCAGGCTATCTAATAGTTCGGTAACGGGCATATCAGTGAAAATCGTCCAGACAATAATCAGTGCTGAAATGCACATCCCGATAACCATAAAGGCATCCGTCAATGTAACCGCCGCAAGCCCGCCGATGGAGGTATACACCACAATAATTGCGATCATTAATAGCGATGCTGTATTTGGATCAATACCTAGCCATGGTGCAGCCAATAAGCCTAATGCTTTGATTTGACCGACAAGAAAGACCAACAACAGCACAATAGTAATGATCGCCACAAAAGCTTGGGTTATCCGTTTGATTGAATCAGGCCCTTCATGGCTTCGGGCGACGAATTCCGGTAGCGTTAAGCTGCCAATCTGCTGTGCTTTTTGATGTAAAAAACGGGCACAAAACAGCACTGCAAACACCATTGCCGGAGCAAAAAAGAAGTTCCCCAGTAGCTCAATGGCGCCGTATTTATAGGCTACACCGGGTGATCCCATAAATCCCCAGCCAGAAAAGCCAGTTGCCACGATGGAGGCTCCCCCGACGAAGGCCCCCAAACTGTTGGCTGCCATTAGGAAACCTCCCTCACCCTTGCTCGAATGTACAATCTTGCTACTGTATATCGCTAAACCGATCATGATCGTCACGGTGGAAATTAGCAGTACCCAGTTCAATAAGATGGTCATCGTAACCTCCAAGGTTATGGTTGGATCGTCGCTTTCGCCTGTTTCATTGTCCGGTGTTTTTTCATCATGGATAGCACGATTTCCCCCATGCCCCCGCCGATGACAAGGATCCCGCCCAGCGTTTGCAATGCCGTCAATGATTCGCCAAACATACTGATACCAATAGCCGCACCGACAACCGTCTCTAGGTAAGAGACACAAGCCAGTTCGGCGGCTTTCAGGTGTTTAGCTGCAATGGTGAGGAGTGATAGTGCGCCAAAGCCAATGAAAAAGCCCATTGAAATCAACCAAATCCAAGAGCTGGTATCCATATCGGTCAGTGATGGGGGATTGATGGCAAAACAAATACCAATGGCAATGCCACCAAAGAAAAAGTTATAGAATGAGCGAGAGTCAGAGGTGACATCGGTACGATAGCGACTGAAAAACAGATACAGGCCATAGCCAATGCCGGACGCTAAACCGAGCATATCCCCAACGAAGTTCTCTTTTGAAAAGGAGAGGGACACGGTTAAACCAGTGGTCGGATCATAATTAATGATGCCGATAATGAAGAGACAGCCGATGAAAACAGCGGTGAGTAAACTTGCTGTCAGTCGTGAAATTTTTTCCGTCAGGAAAATCGCTGCCAAGATGGTAGAAAAGACAGGGCCGGTATAAATAAGGAATACCGCATTTGCTAGTGTTGTGTGTTGTGTTGATGAAACATAAGCCGCTAAACAAAGGCCTAAACATGTTCCGCTAGCAACGATAGAAGGGGTGAGTTTCGTCGATTTGATAAGTAGCGCTTTTCCTTGATAATACATCAGAGCAAAGACACAAATAGCACCTACTGCCATCCGGGTAAAAGCAATAACATCACCACTTGTATTGATATTACGTGCAAATAATCCGACACAACCCATTAAGGTTGCTGATATGATCATGGTGGTATAACCTAATGTTTTAATATTCATTTATTCACCTTTACTATTGTTATTACTTGATTGCTCATTAAGCATTCCACCGCCTGTAATATGGTGATAGCCAAAAATAACAGCAACGATTCCCCATAGCAGCAGGTTGGAAATGATAAATACATCAACTGACCAATATTCAGTAAGCATTTTTACCCCTTATACAAGAACACAATAGGCTGATAAAAATGAGTAGGTGTTTATGGTAATCAAACAAATAGCCGTTTGCTGGTACTTAGATTGAATCACAATAGGAAAGATAACTAGTCAAAAACTGCTGGTTACTTGCTAATTACTGCTGATGGATTTAGTTTGTGAAAAGAGAAGGAGTCGAGGGTATAAAGTCAGCACGAATTGATATTATGATGGCAGTTTTTAGCTAGTTGGCTGAATTCAATATTTTAATATCACAGTGAGAGTATCTCAAATTTCATTAGAATACTGACATAACGTGATATTTGAAAAATAAGGGGATCGGCACATGACAAAGATAGTTGTATGTAACGGGTATGATACTCAGTCGCCAATGTCATCTCTTGGCGATCCTTAAATAAACGAACTGGATCACGGTTAGGTGCATTTACAGAGATAAATCTTGAGTTGTTGACAAAAAACCGGAATCCAAGTGGATTCCGGTTTTTTATTGGTAATTAGGACTGTTTCCATCCATAGAATGTCCTAAAGGAGATATATTATAATAATTAATACTCCCAGTGGCTGATATTATGTGCACCTGTAAATTGATTAGGGAAGTAATCCTCACATGTACCTTCACGCCATACATCCGCAGTGGCACAGTGTAAGCCGCCGCCGAAGGCGTAAGCATCACGCAAATCAACAGGAATAACGTCAAAACCAAGCTTATCAAATTGCTCTTGTTGGGCTTTTTCTGACGCTTCGACACACACTGTTTTATGGTCAATAATCAGTGTATTCATTGATAGCCATGTACTTGAGTAGCATAGTGGTGGTGGGGTATCCCAAGCTGGGTTAACCGCTTCAACAATCTGCCAGTCATTCTTTTCAAAGATTTCGCGTTGCCCCTTGAACAATGGACGGTGGGGGTTAAGCAGCATTAGTCCAGGACGAAGCGGACAGAATGTTGCATCAATATGGATTGGGTGGTTATCTTCAAAGCTTAAAGTATGAACACGGTAGCCCTGTGGCTCATACTTACGCTTGATCCAGTGAATACCTGCCAAGTTCGTTGTTAGCCCGTGCTGAACAAAGATATCTTTACCTAAACGCATCACATCTGCAGCATCAAAAAGAATATCGGTTTCTTTGGTGCTGTATTCTTTACGTAGTGAACGAGCCATAGTTTCTGCATCAGAAAGGTGCTCATAAGCCGCAACATAATCCATGCGGAAGCTATCATCGGAAAGACGAGGGCGTGGTGCTTGTTCAATTAAGCAGTTAGGATCGGATTCGAAATATTCACGAAGCAAATCAACATAAGCCAGATATTCAAAATAACGGCTACGGAAGCTCATTGGTGCCATGATAATATTTTTACCCATGGTTAATAGGCAATCACGTGGCGGCATGACACCAAAACCAGAGCTGATGGTAAAATCAGGGGTAGAGATACGCTGATGCCAATCTACCGCTCCCGGACGGTCAACAATAATGCCGCGATCTTCCAGTAGCTTAGCAAAGCCGTTCAAGCACTCATTGGCGCGATCTATCGTCTCTTGAGTTCGGCGGCCAGCTTTTCCACCCCGCATTGGAGAGTCAGCAGGAATTTTTTCATTACTGGCCGGGCAGGCCTCTGGGATATGTTGGTTATCTGCAATACCAACAATAACATGACGGAGAGGATCGAAGTCATTATAAGATTCAACATGGAGGCCGGGACGAACATAGGGTACGCCACTGTCTTTTCTTTCGAGTGGTGTAGACGCATTTGGATATAGATCGTTGGATATACTCATTACATAATCTCCAAGAGAAGTAATATGAACAACATAATAGGTATATTAATAACTATCGTCCCATGAAAACCATATTTGGCCGATCGCTAATAGAAGTTATCTATAATATACGTATTAATAATCAAGTGGCCGATATTTTCAATATAAAGTAACAAGTCTGACTTTATTTGAAGAGCTTAAATGGTTTGGCTCTTCAATGGTTATAATATGCCGAGTTAGCTTGGTGAAATATAGTCATTTTATGCTGATAAATAGCTGTTCTCTGCTCTCACCGTGCAATGTTTAACCCATATCTAAAAATCTATTAGAGACGGTATCTGAACATTAACGGTGGTCATCATCAGAACAGAATCCACTAAATCCAGAACATGAGAGGTTCAGTGCTTAGCATGTTTTCACCTATAATGCCATTGCTTTTGTCGTTAATGGGGCTTTCTATCAGCGTCAATGATAACCAATTCGAGTTTGCTATATGCATAATGAAATGAACGCTGCCTAGAAATCAATGCTAAGGTTGGCTATATAGCTTGTTCTGCAGAGAATCGAAACTGATCCCTAGTATATCGTAAGTATTTATCGTTATGATGAAAATTCTTGTTGGGCATTCTATCAATATGTAATTAGCTTCATTATAATCGCCTAGTTGTTGTTATTGAAATCAGTTTGGCGTGTTGGATGAGAAAACTTCCTATTTCCGAGATTAAGTTCTTTTTTTTCCGCTTTGTTGCTGTTTTTCTAGTGCTGGTGTCGATTTTTGTTTCCATTTTTTCTTACGACTTGCTATCAGAAATGGAGCTGCGAAAAAGCAATGTGAAAGTTCAGCAAAAGGCATTACTCGCAGGGAAAAAAGAGTATATCGAATGGGTGATGGGCTCTATTGTTAAAGAAACGGTGTTGTTAGCGGATTTGCTTAGTCTGCAACAAATTTATCAAATTGAGTCATTGCCTGATACTGAATCAAAGCAACGGTTGCAGCAGCAAGTGGGAAAAATGTTGCAGCAAGTGAGTCAGAGAAAGGAAATATACGATCAAATCCGTTACCTAGATATCAACGGTAATGAGATTGTGCGGATTAATTTCAAGAATGGCCAAGCCATTGTGGTACCACAAGAACAGTTGCAGAATAAGTCTCACCGTTATTATTTCACTGAGGCACTCAAGTTGCAGTGCAATAAAGTCTATATCTCTCCGTTGGATCTCAATATTGAACATGGGAAACTGGAGATCCCTTATAAACCTGTAATTCGCTTAGCTCTTGCCGTCTATGATAAAAAAGGAGATAAGCGAGGGGTGGTTGTCATCAATTATTTGGCTGATTACCTAGTGAAAGGGATGAATATCTTTAACCTTGACAGTGGTACTAACTACATGATGATCAACCGGGATGGTTATTATTTGTTTAATAATCAGTACCCAGACCTTGAGTTTGCTTTCATGTTTAAGTCTAAGTTATCAGAGACGATCTACTCTCAATTTCCTGCCCTGAAAGAGACAATCCAATCAACACGATCCGGGCAAGTAGAAACAGACCATGGGATCATGACTATCGAATCTGTCGGGGCGGCAAGCCAGTCAGATCCCTATTGTTTTCAGGAATTTCATATTGCAGACAACGGTGCGACCGCGTGGAAACTCATCTCATATGCGGATTATAATAAGCAGCTAGACTTTGTTGCTTTGCTCTCACGTCATCAGACCTTCATGGGGTTGAGTATATTACTCAGTCTTGTGTTGGCTTACTTCATCGCACGATATCAATTATGGAATTATAGAGATGATAAGCATATTAATTATCTGGCGCATAATGACAGTCTAACAGGCCTGATTAATCGTGTTGCATTTCAGAATCAGGCTAAAAATTTGCTTAAGGCCAATGCGAAGGCCGGAAAAGCCGCAGGGTTGATTTATATCGATCTGGATGATTTCAAACGGATTAATGATGCATACGGGCATGCTGTTGGCGATCAAACCCTTCAGCAAGCTGCTGCGGCGATGAAAGCGGTATTCGGCCACAATGCCTTGTTGGCGCGTTTAGGAGGCGATGAGTTCGCTGTTTTATTGCATCATCCTAAACAGATGGAAAATCCGGAGCATTACGTGAGGTCGTTATTACAGTTGTTACGGCAGCCTATGGAAATTGCGCCTGGCGTTTTTCATCCCATTAACGCGAGTATCGGGGGGTATATCTTCACTGAGAGTGAGGAAGATCTCAATGTATTGATGAATAAGGCAGACATGGCAATGTATGAAGCCAAGCGCAAGGGTAAAAATCGATATTTCTTTATTTATTCTGAATGCAATGCCGGAGAGAAAAAGTCAAAGATATCCATTTGCTGATAGTCGTATGCCGTTTACGTAATGTGGACGGCAGCCATCCTGATAGTTAGGATAAATGACATTTTGCAGGCGATGTCAAAGTACGGGTAGGACGCTTGGCGTAGTCTTGATAAACATATCATCAGGAAGGGTGAGTTATCATGAATACATCGTCTCGCAGTAAGTCGATAGCGTTAATTTCTGGATTAGTCTTTATTGCAGGTTTAGGTGCGTTTTATATGAATGCGTTTGGCCTGCTACCGATATTTGTCATTATTATTTCGTTTTTTATGCTAGTCGTGCATGGCGTGTTATACCTCTCTGGCCATCGAGAGGAAGGGGTGTTCGAGGCTTATCAATACTCAAGGAAGACAATGGCAGGAGCAATGCATTTGGGGATGAATGATAAAGCTTCGGATGACAATAACGATCCTCGATAAGCATCCAATTTTGTGTTGAGCTTTGTTCGATTCTCCAAATATTGTAGGTACACTACACAATGCAGGCATAAGTCTGATAATTGATTAATCTTGAGCGTAATTTTAGCCCGCTCAAGGTGATGTGGTCATCCTCATGGAGAGATGGATGTATGGTAAATCGTCGGTTTGCATTGTTTCGTGGCCAGTCAGGCATTATTTTTGTTTCTAACGGGCTGACGGCATTAGCATTTGCTTTCATCCTTCCCATTATGAGTTTGTTTCTCGTTAAATCGTTACATGTGGCACCGGCTTTAATTGGCGTTTATACCACTGTCACATCAGTGATGACTATCCTGGTCAGCCAAAAGTTGACAGGGCTGGTTGATAGCGGTGTATCCAGTAAAAAGCTATTTATTCTGTCACTCACCGCAATATGTGGCGCTGCTATCGCTTTTTCTGTTGCCAGTGAGTTCTGGCATGCGTTAGTGATTGGGGGTCTTCTGATGCCCGTTGCCTCATCATCCATTCCCTTGATGCTTGCGATGATCAGAAAATATGCTGATACGATAGGTACGGATAGTACAAAATTAAATTCACAGATGCGGTCCGCTGTTTCTCTATTGTGGATATTTGGCCCGCCATTAGCGTTTCTGTCAGTGGAACATTTGGGTTTTCGCTATAATTTTATGTTGTCTGCCGGGATTGCATGCGTTGTGATTGCGATAGCGGTGTATTCCATGCAAGAGCCCGTAGTGGATCCCGTGACAGTGGAGCGGAAGGGGCGGTTAACAGGGAATGACCTGCCAAAAGAGTTGTGGATCCTGGCTTTGGTGATATTTTTTGCTAACATGGGGCACACGACTTACAACAATGTTATGCCGCTTTATATCACCAGCGACTTAGGATTACCGACCTCTTACCCTGGATTTTTATTTGGGCTGACGGCTGCCGTTGAGATCCCTGCGATGCTGCTGGCGGTAAAGTGGTCCAATGATTTTGGCAAAATAAGGGTATTACAATTTGGTTTTATATTAGCGGCAATATTTTACAGTGGCATGTATTTTACTTCTGCGCTACCTACATTATTAGGGCTTCAACTGCTTAATGGTATTTTTTACGGCATTTTTGTGGGGCTAGGTATTACTCTGATGCAAGATGCAGCTCCTCATTGTATTGGAAAAGCCTCCGCTTTTTGTACTAATGCGATGCTGATTGGTACCATGATGGGCACAAGTCTGATGGGGGTAATATCGCAATATTATGGATTTAAAGCCCCTTTATTGTTGAGCTTGAGTGCAATTACATTAGCAGTACTAGGGCTTATTGTTTTTGAAATGCGTTTGGCAAAAAAAGAATTGCTGAATATTGAGGCTGGAATATAACAGCGGTACACTCGATATTATTTCTTTTTATTACTTATCCATTAAATCGTTATCAAAAAGCCCAGTAGGTTGACGTTACTGGGCTTTATTGTATTTGGTTATTTAATGTCGCTTATTTCTGGCGGCCATAGACACGTACGCCCGCAGAGGAATTATCAGCTTTTCCGAATACTTCAATATGTTTCACGCAACGGGTATAAGCAAATTTACGCCAGTCTGTTTGCTTATTTTTGTCCAGAGCACGGTAGAAGTTAATGGTTTTGGTGTCACCATTTTTAAAGGTCACTTTTACACGCTCAAGACGCAGGTCGCGATCAGCTTTTACGCGAATTGCATCCACTCGACGACAGACGAGTAACGGGATCTCTGCGCCATGATTACTCTTACCCAGTAAAATGGTACGGCCTAGCGTGATTTTGTCATCGGCATGGGCCAGATTGGATGCCCCGAGCAGGCTCAACCCCAGACATAATGTGGCGATCAATGTTTTTGTATTCATCAGTTCTACTGCATCAGAATATAGAATAAAGCAGGCTTTTGACTAGGCTGCAAAATCAGTCCCTCAATCATCGCTTGCCAGTAATTGATGGGAATGTATCCTCCCTGTTCAACAGGCAGAGCTTACCACTAGCGAGATGAGATTAAGACAAATCTATGTAAATTTTCGCATGTGTTTCTCATTATGTATTGAGTGTGCTGAGGTTACTTGGGTATAACAGTGTTAGGCTTTGTAGGGCTCTCTGTTATTTGATCAAATAGGGGATGAGTTGCAATGCAAAGTGTTAATCATGAGGAGGTTTCCGTGAACATAGTTAACGTCGATGAAAGTAATCTGGCGGTATATTTACATTTAAGTCAGCCCTATGAAGCGGAGTTCTCGGTATATACCAAGAAAACCCCGGATGAAGCCGGGTTGTTTGCGATGGATACCGTGATTGGTGGCAATGTAAAAGGTTTTTTGCTGTATATCGATAATGCTCCTGCCGGATTGGCGGCGATAGCAGAAACGGCGTCCGGGCATTATGAGGTGTGTGATTTCTACGTGGTGCCCGTGTTTCGACAAAACCGTATGGGTCAGCAGTTTGCCCACCAGCTCTTTACGATGATGCCGGGAGAGTGGGAAAGCAAACAAATAGAAGGGGCGGAACATGCGATCGCATTTTGGCGCAGAGCTATCGGTGATTATACCAATGATCACTTTGTTGAAGATATTTACCCAGATAGTTATTGGGGGCCAGTGACCAGACAATGCTTTTCTACTCAGAAACGCTGAAATAAACCGGGCGTATTACACAATCAGTCGGTGATTCAGAATAAAGCAACGCAGACTATCGCCTGCGTTGTCGTTAGCAGTTGCCTTTTTTGGCTTGACCTGGAGGGCAGAAGCTACCATTACCGTGTCCGTGATTACTGCTCTCATTGGTTGATGCCTTAATATTCACGCCGTCAAGTTCCCCTTCAATATGGGTAAGCTGGCATCCGGTTAAAGACAGGGTTGCTAAAAAGGTAAGGCAAAGGAAATATTTCTTCATTGTTTAGGCCTGAAAATGGATAACTAGAATACTGAAAGTGCAAATTGTAGTGTTTATTTCACCATGCGTGTCAAAACAACGTCAGGGGCAACAAATGCCATTGGAACATGTATTGGGCAAAAAATAAGCAATGCGAAGATGAATAAGTACCCTAAAGTAGTGGTATGTTGATGATCCGCCATAAAAGATGTCTAACTAGCTAGATAAATGGTGGTAATATCTTGTTACATTTTAGTGAGTGATATTCATTGCTGCATGTTTTTCGGCAAAAATGGCAGCACTCGCTACTGTTAACAATAAATAGAAAAATTTGAGGTGCCAAGTGGCTGGAGCAAGTTTATTAACCTTGTTAGATGACATCGCTACCGTGCTTGATGATGTTGCTGTGATGACAAAAGTAGCAGCAAGAAAAACGGCAGGCGTCTTAGGGGATGATTTAGCGCTGAATGCTCAGCAGGTCTCTGGGGTGCGGGCAGAGCGAGAAATCCCCGTGGTTTGGGCGGTGGCTAAAGGGTCATTACGTAATAAGCTGATATTGGTACCCGCAGCGTTAGTGATCAGTGCTATTGCTCCATGGTTAATCATGCCGATGTTACTGCTCGGCGGTTTATTTCTGTGTTATGAAGGCTTTGAGAAGATAATGGAGAAAATTCTCCATTCTCATCGACCTGAAGAATCTGACATGCTTGAGCAGATGGATGGTGTAGAGGATTTGGTTGAGTTTGAGCGTACCAAAATACAAGGTGCGATTCGGACGGATTTTATCTTGTCGGCAGAGATCATTGTGATTGCCTTGGGTACGGTTCAGGGAGCCCCTATGATGACTCAAGTGGTGGTCGTGAGTATAATCGCACTGATTATGACTCTTGGTGTATACGGCTTAGTCGCGGGCATTGTTAAGCTTGATGATCTTGGGCTATATATGGTGCAACACAGTCAGCCGGGTACTTTTAAGCAAGGTATTGGCGAAGCATTAATAAAAGCGGCACCTTATCTGATGAAGTTTTTGGCTGTGGTCGGTACCATTGCAATGTTCCTCGTCGGCGGTGGTATCGTAGTTCACAGCATTCCGAATTCCCATGTGTTGCTTGAGCACCTTGCTCAGCAAGCAGCGGTTGTACCGGGAGGCTCAATGATGCTCCCAATGGTTGTGAATGGTGCCATTGGTATCTTCAGTGGGGCAGTGGTGTTGATTGTTGTATCACTGCTTAGCCGAATAAAGGCGATGGTGAAACCGGCGTAATTTGTCGATAGTATCTGTTTATATAAAAAGCCGCACCTTACTGATTAAGGTGCGGCTTTATGTTAATTGATTATAATTATAGTTCTGTTGTTTTTTCTTTCGTTAAATATGGACCATTTGGAAGATAAGAGCTTGGATCTTGATAGAATACTTGGTAATTAGCCATACGAGTCAATGGCATATAATCAGGTGCAATTCTATTGATAGTTGCTGAAATGGCTGCGCTGACTAGATCAACGATTAAATTACCTGATGAAGAATTTTGTGGGGTATATTCCAAATGCTTTGTTGTCTGCCAAATAGTATTGCCATCTTTATCTTTGAATTCATAATTAAAGTCTACACTAGTCGTGCTTGACAATAAAAGCCAGGTTGTATCCCACTTATTGATAGTTACATACAAAATAGCATCAGCTCCAAATAGTTGGCTCATTTTTTTTGTGTCAACTTTGTGGATCTCTGCTGGTTCGTATAGGCCTTCTTGTTCTAATATTGTTTTCACTGTGTTTATTGGGTAAACATAGTAGCCTTTTTCGGCTAAAACAACAGGTAAAGAGCTGTAAACGGCCAGTGATGCATCGACATCTACACTGTTGTTAACTACAGGTAATATCAATATAGAACGTGGTTTATGCTGTTCAAAACCAGTTTGTCGTTCTACTTTTGTCGTCTGACATGCAGAAAGAATCACTGTAAAAAATAAGATGCTGAAAAATTTAAAATATTTTGATGGCATTATTTAAATCCGTTTTGACAGGTTGTTGATTAATGTGTCCATTAAAGGTTTACTTTCTGGCCAATATGTTGCTTCTTTTTTGTATAATTCTATTGCTTGTGAAATATTACCTGAATTTAAAAGGAATGTACCTGCTTCTGCACACAGACCTGGAGCCGGCTTTTGTCCTTGTAGTTCAACTTCTTTTACGTGTTCAATAATGGTTACTGGAAATTCTTTTGATGCAACCGGGTCGTGATAATAGTTATACATACCTTCATCATAATTATTCCAATTGTATAATGTATTTGATTGACAACCTGATAATAGTAAAACAATAAAGCCAAGTGAGATTTTTTTATATGTTATCATCGAATTGTAAATCCTTTAGTTACATCATCACCGATAAAAAATTGTTCTTTAGTCTTTATTTCGTTATTTTTTCTTATTTCAATGATATGAGTACCAGGGATGATACGAAGGACATTTTCGGTTGTTATATATTGATCTGCGGAACCCATGTTTAATCCATCGATATAAATAGTATATTCAGATAGATCAATATTATCACTGGCAGATGAAAATGAAATTGATGCTTGGCTGTCAACAGTTGAACTCGTTGATGTCGGTAATTGAACACAACCAGAAATAATAAAAGCAAATAGGACACCAGTAATTATATTTTTTTTCATTATTATTTTTCCTCCATGACACTTAATGTTTCTAAGCTATAATTGTTAATGTTTCCAGAAGTAATAATTGATATAGCACCTTCATTTGTCTCATTTTCACCAAATGTTTCTTTAACTTCTATCTCAGCAATCTTTTTTCCTGGCAAATCAATCATAAAACCAGTTTGTTTCGATTTAACTTTTCGTCCTTCTTGTATGATATCAAAGCTCATTCCTGCTTTAATACCTTGGCTCTTACCGCCACTGATATATACATATCCATCTTCTATAGCGAGTATGTCAGCTTTCCATGGTCGTTTTTGTAATTCTTGAGTCAGTTTATTTACAGCATCAGAAATCGCATTAGATATTGCAATATCGTTTAGTGTACCGTCGTAAGATGCTTTGGATCCAAATCCAGCCACTGACGCTGACTCTGTTGTCGCTTCACCAATACCCGAAAATGAATAGAAGACATGGCTTGTTTTTGAGTCAACTAAGCGTAGGTCGACTTTTGCATGCGCTATTTGTTTTTTAGTCGAGGATAGAAATCCGCTTTCTCCTACTGTCTTTCGTCCAAATTCAGTAAGGGAGCCAATAAGTAATGTATCAACACCAACAAGGTTTAATTTTTCACCGGTAAGGTTAGCTTCATCTTCAAGACGTTTTATATCCGGACGCTCAAAGACGAGATAATTCTCACTTTCGGTTAAAGCCTTTGATAGCATATCTGTTACTTGTTTACCGAGGACATCATTGTTGTCATCACGAAGTAGTGATTTACCATATGCAGTTTCATTCGTGATTCGGCCTAAGGCCACTTTGCGCTTTAGGCTAGGTTTTGTTTGATGTAAAGAGTCAATTGCTTGCTTTTGAGCTTCCTCTTGTTTTTGAATTGAATTCGGATTTTCTATTATATTTTCTTGAGGGGTTTGAGTTGCACACCCAGAGGTAAGGCTAGCGGTTAGCAATGTACTTATGAGTAACGTTGCTTTTTTCATTATGATTATTCCAAATAAATGAAAGTTAAATAGTATGTTATCCTAACATTCAGTGTTATTTTGGTGTATATGTTTGAAGGTGATATGCATCATGTTTTGATTCTGATCATACTATTCTCAATATTAAATGAGATATTCATTGTTTATTTTTGGATAGTTAGGGTTTTGTCTCTTTATGACAAAAGAGACAAAACAAGATGTTAATTATTGTGTGGCTGTGAAATGTTTTATAGAAGAAGATTGTATTCGTTTAACATGCAGGTATGATTATTTGCTCATAACGACTATGGGCCTGTCATCAAAATGAATGATCTGCGAGTCAATATTAAATAAAGTATCGATTAATTCGGACGTGATGATGTCTTTAGGTTGGCCATAGGCGAACAATTTACCCTCATGAATCGCAGCAACTTTGTTTGAGTGCTGTATGGCTAGATTTAAGTCGTGAATCACCATTATTGCACACGCATTATAGTGTCGCGTATACCATGAAATATAGTTCAGTAGTTTAAGCTGGTTACTCATATCCAGTGCTGACGTCGGTTCATCGAGGATCAGTATATTAGGCTGATTAATGACGGCTTGAGCTAGGCCGACCATTTGACTTTCCCCGCCAGACAATACGTTACATTGCTTATTCGCTAAATGAGCGATCTCCATCTCTTGAAGCAGTGATACCGTGCGTTCAACACTATTTTTTTTGGTAAATAGAGATCTATTTCCGATATTAAGCGTTGTCACCAAAAGTTCGATAACACTGATGTTGGCATTAATTTGATGGTTTTGTGGTAAATAACCGATGTCATGGATTGATACTTTCGTATCATTTAGGGTTGCATCTATTTGATGTAATCGTAGCGGACTTGTCATCTGCTTCAGTAAAGTGGATTTACCCGCCCCATTTTTACCAATCAGTGCGATCACTTCACCGGCTTTGATGACTGGGATCGACAGGCCATCCAGCACCATTTTATTGCCGAACGATACAGAGACATGGTTTATCTTAAGCTGCATTAGAACTTACCGCCTTTTTTAATGATCAGGAAGATAAAGAAAGGAACCCCGATCATTGACATCACAACTGTGAGGGGGAGGATGGTTCCGACCATGATTGATTTACTGGCAATTGATGCCAGTTCGAGAAGAATGGCTCCAATAATGAAAGATGCGGGCAGGAAGTATCGCTGATCTTCGCCGATTGTCATTCTGGTGATATGTGGGGCAACTAACCCTACGAAGCCAATGGCCCCGACAAAGGATACTGATAGCGAGGTGATCACCGAGACCAGTAGTAGTGTTTTAACGCGTAGACGTTTTACGTTGATCCCCATGGATTCTGCGCGTTCGTGACCGATTTTTAATGCGGATAATTTCCATGCATCATTCATCATGATAGCGAGTACGATTGGAAGCATGATCGCGAGAATAGCAATTTTTTCCCAACTGCCTCGATCCAACGACCCCATTTGCCAGAACACCAGTGTTTGTAGCTGAGTTTCGCTGGCGATGTATTGCATCATGGTCAGCAGACTGTCGTAGGCAAACATGATAGCAACACCAAACAGCATAACGCCTTCAATTGATATGCGTTTTAGCGATGAGATCCCCGCGATCAGAAACGTGGTTAATAAACACATCACAAATGCCATGCATGCCACTTGATATTCTGTCGGAATAAGAGGGATCGCGATGACATTGGTGATGACCAGTGAGGCTCCAAAGCCAGCTGCGGCAGAAACGCCAAAGGTATACGGATCTGCCAGTGGATTACTGAGCGTTGTTTGCATCTGGGCTCCCGCCAGAGCTAATGCTCCGCCAACCAATGGGGCCATTAATGCCATCGGCATTCTGATATCCCAGATAATGATGCGGGTTGCAATATCGCTATGTGAGGGAGCGAAAACGCCACTAACCACCTGACTGAAGCTTAAACCGTGGGACCCAATGATAATATCCGCGAGAAGGCACATCACACTTAACAGTAGAAATAGCGTAAGGGCAATATTTTTCTTTTGGCTACGACGATGATGCACGTCCAGCGCGCGAGTCACCGAAGCCATTACTTCATTACCGCGCTATTTTGTTGGCCAAATGTACCGGATACTGCCCGGCCAGTGAATTGTGAATGCATCTCTTCAAAGGTGTGTTCAGGATGCAGTGATTTAAATTGTTCTGGATGAATCCATTTTGCGAAATATTCCATGGCGATTAAGTTGTATGGCGAGTTATAAAATGGCATGTAAATGGAATAAATATTTTTGCTCTGGTAGCTACTGAGTGCCTGCATCCAGTGGCGATCCATGAGCTTGCTGGTGGCTTGACTGATCGCTTGTGTCTTGGTTGGCGCGTATCCCAATGGAATGCCATTTGATGGATTTCCGTTTTTATCAATCCAACCTGTGGTTAACATGATATAGACATCCGGTTGTGACACGATCACTGTTTCTGGTGACATATTTCCAGTGATCGCACCTTTAAGGGGTTTATCCGCAACATTAATCGCATGAAGGAAGGGGATATAGGTGCCCATATTGCCTGTTGCAAAGGTGCGGCAACAGGAATTACCGTAGCCCGCCGCGCGTTCTATAAATACTCGTTTGTTTTTTTCTGATTCAGGTAGCGCTGAAACTGTGCTTTTTAGATGATCAACATGCGCCTGATAATAGCGGGTAAAGGCGTTACCTTCTTGTTCTCGGCCCAGTGCTTTTGAGAGTGAATTGATTGATGATACGGTGTTATTGAGTGGATCTTCTTTAAAATCAATGGCAATAACGTTAATACCAGCTCGTTCTAATTTATCTAACAGGCCTTTGTCTTGTGCAATTTTGATACTCGATAGATCCACAATAAATAAATCTGGTTTTGTTGGTAGATTGATGAAGGATTCCACATCAAATTCACCGGATTTAATCTTACCGATAGTGGTTATCTTGAGGAGGGAAGGGTAAGCCTTGGAATAGTTCGCGTACATACTGGGGGCTGAAATACGCATATCGTCACCCCACGCGACGAGATGTTTTGCAGCATCTTGTTGATAGAGTATTTCAAGCACAGGGAATATACGCCCCACTGATAATGCGACATTCTCAGGTTGATGATCTATTGTGATGTGCCTACCTGCTACATCAGTGACGGTGACAGGAAACTGAGCAGAAAATGCGTTGAATGAGAATAGTGCAGATGTGAAAAGGGATGTAAAAACAAAGGATTTGATGTTGCGTTTCATGGGATAAGCCTAACAGTGCCAGTTTTCGCTAATGGTAATAACAATGCTTATCATTTAGTATCAGTAAAAATGCAATATTATAGACCGTATATGATGTGCTTCAGTTGGCGTAAATCTCGGCGAGAGGGTTGTGAAAGTCGTTGAAGCGTTGTGATCACAAGTGCTTGCTGGCAATCAAGCGAAGATGAAGAGAATTGGTGACTAAGAATCCTAAAAGAAAAGGGCACAGACAGAGCTGTGCCGCGATTATTTAAGGATTAATTATAACGCCAGCTCTTGCTGTAGTAGGGAAATGATTTCAGCGGCACTGTCACAGGCTTTCAGGCTGTCACGGAAGCTTTGGTGGATCAGCTTACGGGCCAGGCTTGAGAAAATACGCATGTGTTGATCACCTTGATCCTGGTTCAAGGTCAGCATAATGATAAAGTCGACATCACCGGAATCGGACTGCCAGTCAATCGGATTCTCGAGTTGTGCAATACTGATACTCGAATGGCGAATATTGGCTGATTTGGTGTGTGGGATGGCAAAACCATGGCCAAGGCCCGTTGAGAATACCGCTTCACGAGCCCATATGTCGTCTTCCAGTTTATATGCATCATCGGTACGGCTAGTGATCCCTAGATTGCCGACAAGCGCCTGAATGGCTTCTTCCTTGTTGGCAAAATCTGCATGTTTAAAGACACATTCAATGTCGAGCAGCGATTTAGGGCTTTCTGTATTCATCGCGCTATTAAGCAGGGCGGTTACATCCGCAATCGTTGGACAGGCACAGGCATCGTTAAATAGCTGCTGGCAGTGTGCATAATTCAGAGAATGTAATGCAGTTTTGGTCGCGGCAATTTTGGGTGCACCCATACTGATTTCGTCTAACCCTGCGCCGACCAGCAGTGGCAGCACGTTGGTATCTGCACCTAATTCACCACAGAGACCCACCCATCGACCATGCTGATGAGCGGTGTCAACCACCTGACGTAACATACGCAAGAAAGCTGGTGATAAGCTGTTATACAGATGCGAGACCTGATCATTATCGCGGTCAACGGCCAGTAGATACTGGGTCATATCGTTTGAACCGATACTGAAAAAGTCCACTTCTTGGCAGAATTGATCGATGATAAAGGCCACCGATGGCACCTCGACCATGATGCCTAGCTGAAGGTGACGGCAATAGTCGACTCCTTCTTTATCGAGTTGTGCCTTAACAATATCGAGCTGTTGTTTGACCCAGCGGATTTCCTCGATGCTTTGGATCATCGGGATCATGATTTTTGCTTTGCCATACACTGAGGCGCGTAAAATTGCACGAAGCTGAGTATGGAACAGAGCCAGAAATTGCGGGTAGATCCGCACCGCACGGTAGCCAAGAAACGGATTGTGCTCGTGAGGCAGATTAAGGTAATCAATCGGCTTATCACCACCAATATCCATGGTACGGATGATCACCGGCTTGCTGTTGGCAGCTTCTAATACATCACGGTAATGCTGGAACTGCTCGTCTTCATATGGTGCTTGATCGCGGTCCATAAATAGCATTTCAGTACGGAAGAGACCTACCCCTTCTGCGCCATTGGCAAAGGCTGTTGGTGCTTCAATAGAGCAGGCAATATTGGCTGCTACTTCAATGCAATGGCCGTCAGCTGTGCTAGCTTGTTGATGAGCAAAAGCTTGCTGTTTTTCTTGTTGGTTCTGGTTAAGCAGTAGCGCACGATTAAAATATCGCTGGACGCCCTCATTCGCATCAATGGCTAAGACGCCCAGCTGGGCATCAAGGTAAACACGAGAGTTAATTGCGGTGGCGCATTGGCTGATATCAATCCCAGACAGCGTTGGAATGCCGAACGCTCGGGCAAGGATCACTGTGTGCGAGGTGCTGCCTGCGTGAGTCAGTACTAATCCTTGCAGGTAGTTTTTGTCCAGTCCGAGAAATTGACTCGGTGTGAGATCATTAGCAATGACGATGCTGGGTTTGGTTAACGTGAAATCTTGCTGACACGGTACATCGGGATAGGCGGCGATCAGTAATTGGGTTGCTACGTCCTTGATGTCGACAACTCGCTCTTGTAGGTACGTACTAGCAGATTGCTGCAGTTGAGCCGACAGTTTCTCCACCATTGCCAGAATAGCATTGGCGGTGGAGTTCGTCGGTAGTAAGGCTTCAATACCCTCGATAAAGCTGCTGTCATTCAAGATCGCCAAGTGAGCGGCAATAATATCAATTTCAAGTTGACCTGCTTGCTCTATGGCCGCTGATAACTGATCGGCCACAAGCTGATGGGCGTGACTAAAGCGGGCTGCTTCGTTGTCGCAAATTTCGGTTGCAAACACGCTGAGTTCAGTTTGGCTGAAGCTGATTAATTCCCCCGTTGTAATCCCTGTTGCTAAGCGTTTTCCATGCAGCAAGGTAGGAGAATGGCGTAGTAATGATTGCGGTAGCACCACCGCGTGAGTGTCAGCAATAGTTTCTATGGCTTCATCACAGTGTGGAAATTCTTCAGCGAGGTATCGGCTTAATGCTTCATGGGCTTGCGGGCTATCGCAACCTTCAAATGTCATGGTGCATTGGTCGTTTAGCAGGGTGTCCGTACCGACAAGTGCCAGCACACTTTTTGCGTTGCCGGTATTGCCGTTACGGCCGTTAGTTAGACTGATGTCGCAAGCAAACTGGCGACAGATTTTTTCTAGATGAGTCGCTGGACGCGCATGAATGCCATTGGGAAGTTCACAGCGGAAAGATAATTCATGTTTCATGGTAACTGCCTGTAATTAATTCGCTAACTGTTGCTGACATAGAGAAAAGATATGACGAGGTTGCTGTAATGCATCTTGAATGGAGACCTCAATACAACGGTGATTTTTAAAACGATCACTGTGTTCAATATTGATATCAGCGGCAAGAATGACGATGTCGGCCCGCTGGATATCTTGCTCGGTAAGGCGGTTTTCAATCCCCATCGCACCTTGGGTTTCAACTTTAATGCTAATACCCAGTTTTTTAGCAGTCTCGGTTAGTTTATCCGCTGCCATATACGTATGAGCAATGCCTGTAGGGCAAGCTGTAATCGCGACCACTCTCATTCTTTTCTCCTGTCATGGAAAGTCCTTATGCTGACAATATAGGGAGAGGAGAGCAGGTTCGATAGAAGAGAAAGCAAGCTTTTACTGGATATTTGTAACGGTCGTCAGCAAGCGTGATAGGGATCGCACTTCAGAGCCCCGGTATAACGGGGCAACTGAACTTGTGCATGTTGGGGAATGTTGAACGGTCGTAGGGTACCAGTTAAAGATAATAAGTAGCATTTTTAATGCGGGTTTTTGGCATTGAGGATGTCTGCCAAAGGCATTGCTTGCTCGGTTAACTGGTTATCACGGTAGTGATAGCTTAGGCACTCATTGGCACTGGGGTCACTGAATGATTTATTGATTTGGTAAGGTGTGCCCTTGGCAAAGTGCCACAGAAAGCGTTCAAGTGCCTGGTCGAAAATCATGGTTTTTAATGACGGGGAAGGGGATGAGAAGGTGAACTGAACCAGATCGACGGGCGCGCTTTGTTCTATGCGTTTTTTCTCTATGCGTTTGAAACCAAATTGTGCGGCTTGAGGAATAATCCCTCCCGGTAGAAGATGAGCCGGAACGGTTAACGCCGCTTGTATCAATGTCATCATGGACTCCCTGTATGATGCCTTGCGGACACCCATATTGGCATGAATTCGTGATCGAGTTCAATGAGATTGTGTCGATAAAAATCACCCTGCGCCTAAAAATTGAACCGTCGCTATGAAATGATTACGTCGACTGATATTTTAAGCCTAGTCGCTATTAATCATGGGTGTTTTGGTATTGAGTACAGTGAGTATGCTCAGCCCTTTGTGTTGGCGGTAACCCTCTTGTAATGAAAGGATTTATTACAGTGAAAAAAGTATTTTTAGTCGCATTTATTGTCATTTTTATTGGTCTGGTTTTTCCTGCGGCTTCTCTCATTCCCGTCGATAAGGCGAGTTGTAATGATTGGAACCATCAAACCTTTTGGTATGAGCCGTGGGGCAGTTCAGGGGTGCATAAAGGCATTGATATCTTTGCCAAGAATGATACACCCGTTGTAGCGGCCACCAGTGGGATCGTGCTGTATAGCGGTACCCTAGCAAAAGGCGGCAATGTTATTGCGATACTAGGGCCGAAATGGAGTATTTACTATTATGCCCATTTAAGTGTGATTTCAGATAACGCCACTGGGTGGGTAACGCAAGGAACACACATTGGTAAAGTCGGTAGTACCGGTAATGCCAAGGGCAAGCCCGCCCATCTGCATTATTCAGTTTTATCCCTGTTTCCGTATGTGTGGAACATCACTACAGAAACCCAAGGGTGGAAAAAAGCCGTTTATTTAGACCCTGCCAGTACTTTTGTTGCATGTGATTAGTAGTGGACACTAATTATGCGATAACCCACAGAATCCACATTCTATACAGCAAGATATATTGTTCTTTTACTCAAACTTGGTACTATCACAGCATATATAGTCGGGGGGCCAGTAGGCTGAGATCGCATGTTGCGAGACCCGTTGAACCTGATTCAGTTAATACTGGCGTAGGGAACTATCCATCTTGCTTGTGACGATTTGATCTCTTTCCCGCTTAAATCTTCAGCTTGATAAAAGTTCCAGCGCGCCAGCTATAGGAGCTTTTATGCCAGACGTTATCGTAACTTCTACCTCTCACCCCCACTCTCATGCCGCAGCAACCCCGATTGTGTTAACCATTGCCGGATCAGACAGTGGCGGTGGCGCGGGTATCCAAGCCGACATTAAAGCGATATCCGCCACGGGCAGCTATGCCTGTTCGGTGATCACCGCCATTACTGCGCAAAATACCCTGGGCGTGTCCGCCATTTTCCCCATCCCCCTTGAACATGTTGAAAAGCAACTTGATGCGGTGTTTTCAGATTTAGATGTGGTTGCGGTCAAAGTCGGTATGTTGGCTGATGCTGACATTATTCATGTTGTTGCCGCCAAAATTAAACAATATCGCCCCCAGTTCTTAGTCGTTGATCCGGTTATGGTCGCGACTAGCGGCGATTTGCTATTGAAAGCATCGGCGATTAACACCCTGAAAGCGGAGCTATTGCCGCTGGCTGATGTGATCACGCCTAACTTACCTGAAGGTGCTGCGCTAATTGGCAGCGAAGTACCAACAACAGAAGCAGAAATGACGGCTATGATCACCGATCTTCGTTTGCTTGGTGCGCATACGGTACTGCTCAAAGGCGGTCATTTAGAGCAGGATGAAAACAGTAAAGATTTGCTCATTTTCGCTGATGATGTCGTACCGTTCAGTGCAAAACGTGTCAATACGCGTAATACGCATGGCACCGGATGTACCTTGTCTTCAGCGATAGCCTCTTATCTCGCGCAGGGTAACGGCTTGCAGCAGGCGGTTGAACTGGGTAAGCAATATATTTCTCAGGCTATTGCGCATGCTGACGAACTCGACATTGGCAAAGGGCACGGTCCGGTTAACCATTTCTTTGATGGTCACGCGAATGTTCGCTAACGTGTCCGTCGGTATTGATATTTCTGGCGGTTCGCTTCGTTATCACGACAGTCAGGTTGCGACGCTGGAAGGGGTGAATATGCACATCCCCGCTCAGCGCTGGACTTGTATTCTCGGTCGAAGCGGTTGCGGCAAAAGCTCGCTTCTGAGATACCTTGCGGGATTACTTGGCGGCAAAGTGACGTGGTCGGGGGAGCTGATGATAGAGCCTGCGTGCGACCTCAATCATCAGGTGGCTTATATGGCGCAGCAAGATCTGTTGATGCCGTGGCTGTCGGTATTAGATAACGTCATGCTGAGCACTCAGTTTGGTGATCGGGCGAGTGCTGATCAGCAAGAAAAAGCATTGGCGTTATTAGATAAGGTTGGACTGGCTGAGCACGCCAAGGCGTTACCCCAGCAGCTATCGGGCGGCATGCGGCAACGGGTCGCGCTGGTAAGAACCCTGTTGCAAGATAAGCCAGTGGTATTAATGGATGAACCCTTTTCTGCATTAGATGCCGTGACACGTTATCGGCTGCAAAATCTGGCCTGCGAGTTACTGGCCGATAAAACCGTTGTGCTGATCACCCACGATCCCCAAGAGGCCCTGCGTTTAGCTCATCAGCTTTATATCATGCGGGGTCAGCCAGCCTCTGCTGAATCACTGTGCCTGCCTAGTTCATCGACACCACGTACGTTTGATCCAGAATGCGCACTATTGCAGCAAACGATCATTGATCGGTTGGAGCAAGACTATGCCTAATACGACCCCTTCGACATTTACCACCACAACAAGCCACTGTTCCCGCCTAGCCTCACCGCATTCAGGTGCATTGAGACAGAATAATCACAAAGTACGCCTTGCTAGTCCGATGGCACGAGTAGTCATCAGTACGTTAGTGATCATTGGCCTGTGGCAAGCGGTAGTGGTGATCTTTGATATGCCCGCCTTCATTTTGCCCACGCCTTTTGAGGTATTTGATCGCCTGATCCAGCGGCATGAGGTGTTGCTCAAGCATACCTGGGTGACGGCGCAGGAAATACTACTCGGTTTATTGCTTGGGCTCTCAATGGGATTGTTTTTTGCGCTGCAAATGTTGCTGTTCAAACCCGTTAAACGCTGGCTGCTGCCACTGTTGATCGCCAGTCAGGCCATTCCTGTGTTTGCGATTGCGCCGGTTTTGATGCTGTGGCTTGGGTATGGCATGGCATCCAAAGTGGTGATGGCCGCATTAATCATCTTTTTTCCCGTGACGACTTGTTGCTATGACGGTTTACGTAATACGCCATTAGGTTATCTCGATCTGGCTAAAACCATGGGGGCGACTAAGTGGCAGATGTTACGTCATATTCAGCTACCCGCATCATTACCGACGTTAGCCTCGGGCCTTCGGGTCGCGGTGGTGATTGCGCCAATTGGTGCAGTGGCGGGGGAATGGGTCGGTTCCAGTGAAGGCTTGGGGTATCTGATGCTGCAGGCCAATGCCCGAATGATGATTGACGAGATGTTTGCTGCCCTGTTTATTTTATCTGCATTGTCTGTCGCGCTGTATTCCGTGACCGATCAAGTGCTTAAAAAACTGATCCCTTGGGAATTGTGATACAACAAAGGACTTTGAATGAATAAGAAAACCGTATTACGCGCAACTGTACTGGCTACCGCCATGATGTCAGTGAATGCCTTAGTCACAACTGACGCGATGGCCGCAACAGAAACCAAGACAGCACCAGAAACCAAGACGCTGACCTTAATGCTGGATTGGTTTGTGAATCCCAATCACGGGCCAATCGTGATTGCTGAGCAGCGAGGGTATTTTAAAGAGCACGGGCTGGATGTGGAAATTCAAGAGCCGGCTGATCCAAGTATGCCGCCCAAGCTGGTGGCGGCGAATAAGATAGATTTAGCTATCACTTATCAACCTAACCTGACCATTGATGTTGCGGCGGGTTTACCGTTGATCCGCTCTGCGACCTTGATTGCCACACCGCTCAATACCTTGATGGTCTTGGATAACCCAAAGGATAATAATCAAATCAAAACGTTGGCGGATCTTAAAGGCAAGAAAATAGGTATTGCGATTGCCGGTAATGAAGAAGCCACCATCGGCACCATGTTGAAAACCAGTGGTGTGAATTACGACGATGTGAAAATCATCAATGTCGGCTGGGCGCTGTCGTCTTCACTAGCGTCCGGCAAAGTGGATGCCATTTGGGGTGGTTTGCGTAATTTTGAAACTAACCAGCTGGCCTTAGAAGGGTATCAGGCCAAAGCCTTCTTCCCAGAGGAGCACGGCGTACCTGCGTATGATGAATTGGTGTTTGTCGCCAATGCCAACACCTATGATAAAGCCGCCATTAACGCTTTCAATCAAGCTCTGGAACAAGCGACAACGTATATTGTGAATCACCCTCAAGCCTCATGGCTGGAGTTTGCAGCATACGCGCCAGATACATTGGATAACGAACTCAATAAACGTGCGTGGAACGATACCCTGACCCGTTTTGCGCTTCGCCCAGCGGCGGTTGACCTCAAACGTTACGATGATTACGCCCAATTTATGTATTCACAGCACATCATCGAGACGTTACCGAAAGCAAAAGACTATGTTCCGACTCTTCAATAACGCCGAGAATTTATTATGAATCATCAAGATTTGATTAACGCATGCCATGAGGAATGGGATGCCTATACCCAGCATGCGTTTGTGCAGCAATTAGCCCGAGGCACATTAGCACAACCGTGTTTTCTGCACTACCTTAAGCAGGATTTTCTGTTTCTCAAGCAATATGCCCGTGCTTATGCGTTGGCGATTTACAAAGCACGCACTCTGGCGGATATGCGTAAAGCCCTGCCGAGTGTGCATGCGCTGCTGGACTCGGAAATTGCCCACCATGTGACTTATTGCGGGCCGTGGGGACTGACTGAATCTGATCTGGAAGCGGAAACGGAAGATTTTGGTACGGTGGCCTATACACGTTATGTGTTAGATGCCGGCATGACGGGTGACATTGTTGAGCTCTATGCCGCATTAGCACCGTGTTCAATGGGGTATGCTGAAATTGGGCGCAATCTTGCTGCGGATCAGCACACTCAGTGGACAGGAAACCCCTTTGTAAGTTGGGTGCAGCTCTATAGCGGCGATGAATTTCAACAAGGCGTTGCACGTGGTACCGCCCATTTGGATGAGTTATTGGCTGACATTGATATCAATAGCCAGCGAGGACGTAATGTGATCGAGGTGTTCAGAACTGCAACCCGCATGGAGATTGCGTTTTGGCAGCAAGGCTTAGATGCGATGAAGGACGGAAAAGTATGCAAGTAGATAATGAGCAAGTAAACAGCATTGTTGCGGCGCTCAATGCCGTTCGTCAGCAAAAGCCATTGGTGGTGAATGTCACCAACTATGTGGTGATGAATAACACCGCCAACGCTCTGTTGGCGATAGGTGCATCGCCAATCATGGCCCATTCCAGTGATGAAATGGCGGAGATGATGGGGTTTGCCGGCGCATTAGTGATTAATATTGGCACCTTAGACAGTGTATGGACGCCGCGGATGGCCTTTGCTGTTGAGCAGGCTAACCTCAAAAAGAAGTTAGTGGTGCTTGATCCTGTCGGCTGCGGGGCCAGCGCGTTACGCACTAAAATTTCCCGCCAGATTGCCAATGCTGCTAATAAATTGATTATCCGGGGTAATGCCTCTGAAATCATTGCATTAGCCGGTGATAAAGGCCAAAGCAAGGGCGTCGATGCGCTTGATAGCAGTGATGCTGCGCTCGGTGCCGCTCAATATCTGGTTAACGCTTATCAGTGCAACGTCGTGGTGTCTGGTGAAACCGACTTTATCGTGACCCGTGAAGGGTATACCCGGTTACACAATGGTCATGCCATGATGCCGTATGTGACAGGCATGGGATGCACTTTGACGGCATTAACGGGAGCATTTGCCGCGGTGGGTGACGATACCGGACTGGCAGCGGCCGCCGTGCTTGGCGTCGCCGGGGAAATCGCGGCAGAGCAGTCACAAGGGCCTGGCAGCTTACAGCTTCATTTGCTGGATGCGTTATACCAGCTAGATGATGCGACGTTGGTCCAGCGCTTAAAATTATCGTAACCCTCTGAGCGTGAATGTCATGAGGATACAGTAGAAATAGAATTCAGTAGAAATGGAGAAAGCGGTGTGAATCCATACCGATTATATTTAGTCACCGATGATCAGCAAGATCTTGCCACGTTAAAATGGGTGGTAGAACAAGCGGTTGCAGGTGGTGTGACCATGGTGCAAGTGCGTGAAAAACAGGGTGATATACGCGTGTTTATTGAGCGGGCTTTAGCCGTGAAAGCACTTTTACAAGGTACTGGGGTTCCCCTGATCATCAATGATCGGGTCGATGTCGCATTAGCGATCGATGCCGACGGCGTGCATTTAGGTCAATCAGATATGCCCGCTGCCACCGCGCGACAGTTAATTGGTGACCATAAAATTCTGGGGTTATCGATCGAAGATGAACAGCAACTCATTGAGGCAGAATCGCTACCCGTGGATTATTTAGGCCTGAGTGCGATTTTTTCAACGCCAACCAAAGCCAATATTAAGAAAGAGTGGGGTATTACCGGGCTGGCTAAAGCCGTGAGAGAGAGTTCATTTCCCATTGTTGCTATCGGAGGAATTAATCCGTCCAATCTGGATGCCATTATTGCCACGGAGGTTGATGGTGTTGCGCTCGTTTCTGCCATTTGCCATGCCGCTTCACCCCGACAGGCGGCCAGCGACCTTATCTCTCAATTAGGCGTTTAAATCGCGAAGTGCTTGTTGGTTTGCCCATATACCCAAGCTCACTCTGAATCCTGCGCCTTGAGGTAACGTGGATATAAAATAACGCCATCCCCATAATGCGGATGGCGTTATTCTTTTACGCTTTTTAGCGAAAACCGAGCTGCTTAGTGCATGCGCTGTGCGCCACCACGTACAAGGTCTTTACCGTTGTCGAACACTTCTTTGGTGACCCAGCGTGCTAGCAGAAGCTGCTGCTTGTTATCGAATACGGCAACAAAGTGACGGCCATCGGCGTTATTGGTCGCCATGCCAATCCCTTCTACATTTTGTAAACCCAAGCCACCATTTTCGATGGATTTGAGAAAGCGCGCCAGTTCTTCCAGATTGTCGATAATATCAAGTTCATTATTCATGGTTAACACTCATTCTTGCATTGTGACTCCTCCCGCTCATAACGTTTTCTCATGGCTATACGGCAGCATGAGAAAGACAAAAGGAGGAGGGTAAATATGCCGTGTACTTTACCGTTGATAGGGATTGATTGGAACCATCAAGCAAGATTGCGTGAGGCATTATTCATCGCTCTCGATATGTGTAGACTCGTGAAAACCAGTCATCACATGCAATTTTGTTCAATATCTCATTGCCGCTTCTGAGTAAGCTGGTTTTCTTTTGGATGAAGGAAATCAGTGATGATTACTGAAGTGGCGGCAATGGGTGTTTTTGCCTTGGTAGGCTCAGTCTCTCCCGGGCCGGTAAACATTATTGCCGCAACAGTTGGCATGAAACTGGGTTATCGCCGCGCGGTCAGTTTTGTCTTGGGTACCTCAATCGCGTACGCCACCGTGGTGTTATTGTGCGGGCTAGGGTTGGATGTGGTGGCGCAGTATTTGCCACAAGTCACTTCTTATCTAAAAGCCGTTGGCGGGGTGTTCTTACTGTATATGGCGTTTAAGATTGCCATGAGCGCTAAGGTGAGTAACACCCAACAAGCGATGGATCTCCGTCCCTCTTTTTCCCATGGTGCGCTGGCACAATGGCTCAACCCCAAGGCGTGGTTGGTGGCGATGTCGGGGGTGAGTGTATTTGTCATTAATCATCAGCCTGTGAACGCGTACATATTGGTTTTTACGTTAATATCACTGATGCTCTGTTTTGTCGGTGTCTCTGTGTGGGCACTGCTCGGTGATGTGATCCGCCGCAAAATGTCGAATGATAAGTATCATCAGCGTATTCATTGGTTGATGGCCTGCCTACTGGCAGGTACGGTAGTGATGATATGGCTATAAGTTAAGAAGGATCTGCGGTGAAACACGATGGAACGGTACATATACAACAATCCCGCTTGCTACCTATGGTTGAACTGCGTCAGGCGAAGAACTCGAACGCCTGTTATCACCGTCACTCTCATGATGAATTTTCATTTGGAGTGATTGATAGTGGTTCGGCGTGTTATCAAAATTTGGGTCAGTCGTACGCCGTATCGGCTGGTGATAACGTAACCATTAACCCGGGGGATATTCATGCCTGTAATCCTGATGAAGGGGAATGGTCTTATCGGATGCTGTTTGTCGATAGCCTTTGGATAGGTCTGTTGCAGCAAGAACTCTTTGCGACATCAGGCTTTGATTATCATGGTTTTCCTCATCATTATGAGCAAGGCCTCGTGTATTCTCGTCAGTTTGATCATCTGTATGCGGTATTACAGGACAATGTTGACCTGTTAGCCGCTGAAACCGCACTTATTGAGTATCTTGCAACGATTTTTATACCTAATAAAAATCGCGAGGCTAAGCATGACACGCTTCCGACGACACAGCTGAAGCAAGCGCGAGAGATCCTTTGTGATGAACTGGATGTCAACCGGAGTGTTACCGAATTAGCCGAGCAAGTTGGATTAGGGCGCTTTCAACTGATCCGTAGCTTTACCAAGCAATACGGCACATCACCGCATGCTTTTTTGCTGGATGAAAAAATCAAGCGGGGGCGAGCTTTATTAAAGCAAGGGACGTCAATTAGTGAGGCGTCGTTGCAGTTGGGATTTGCCGATCAATCGCATTTTCACCGCCATTTTAAGAAACGTGTCGCGTTGACACCCAAGCAGTTTCAGGCTTTTTTTGAATAAAACACTCAGCTTGTCTCGCCATGTAAAGTGAGGTAATCTAACTATTAATACATTGTTTTATTAATTAAATTATTGATTTTAATGCATTTGAAAAGTTTTTTTCAAAAAATCAGCAAATAAGGTATTGACCCGCACTTTGCGGAAGCATATATTGATTACACGAACTGCCAGATGGAGTTCGTATTCCCATTGACCTTCGCCTTATTAGGGTAGGTACAGTGGAATTTTAACCCCATGAATCACATGTCCCCGAGCATTAGGTGCCAGCGGAGTGTCCGGTTCATGACTTAGTACGAGTATCACGAGATGACTCTGCTAAGGCTATTGCTTCTTATGAGGATAGTATTATGCGTAACACAGATTTTGCCCCTTTATACCGCAACGCCATTGGTTTTGATCGCCTGTTCAACATGGTTGAGGCGAGTGCCAAGAAATCCCAATCAAGCGGATACCCTCCGTACAATATCGAGCAGAAAGATGAGCACAACTATCGTATTACGATGGCCGTTGCTGGTTTTGCTGAAGAGCAGCTCGACATTACTCAGAAAGAAAACATGCTAGTGATCACTGGTGAACGTCAACCAGAAGAGAGCAAGAACTTCATTTATCAAGGTATTGCAGAGCGTAACTTTGAACGTAAATTTCAATTAGCAGATTACGTGAAAGTGCTAGGCGCAAGCTTGGAAAATGGGTTGCTTCATATTGATCTTGAGCGCGAGCAACCAGAGGAAATGCAACCTCGTAAAATTGCTATTGGTCAGCAAGCATAAGCTTCAGCGACCACATAAACGCGTATAAGCATTGTTTTTAGAGTCGCAGCCTGTTGTTGCGATTCATTCCAGCCGAATAATCGGCAGTCAAATTCTATCGTGGTGATGGGTGGGGTTATTTTATCCCTCAGGCCAAGTGCATCTCATCATCACGAATAATGAGGAAGTTTTCTTATGAGTAAAATTATTGGTATTGATCTAGGTACAACTAATTCATGTGTTGCTGTTTTAGACGGCGATACTGCCCGAGTGATTGAAAATGCTGAAGGTGAGCGCACTACAGCATCGGTAATTGGTTATACCGACAGTGAAACCTTGGTTGGTCAGCCTGCTAAGCGTCAGGCTGTTACGAATCCAACGAATACTCTATTTGCCATTAAGCGATTGATTGGTCGTCGTTTTGATGATGAAGATGTGCAGCGTGATATTGAAATTATGCCGTTCAACATTGTTAAAGCGGATAATGGCGATGCGTGGGTAGAAGCGAAAGGTCAGAAAATGGCCGCGCCGCAAGTCTCGGCAGAAGTGCTGAAGAAAATGAAGAAAACTGCGGAAGAATATTTAGGTGAAAAAGTCACTGGTGCGGTGATCACAGTACCTGCTTATTTCAATGATGCGCAGCGTCAGGCAACAAAAGACGCCGGACGTATTGCCGGATTGGAAGTTAAGCGTATTATCAATGAGCCGACAGCTGCAGCCTTGGCGTATGGTTTAGACAAAAAAGGCGGCGATCGCACTATTGCGGTTTACGATCTCGGTGGTGGTACGTTCGATATTTCGATCATTGAAATTGATGAGACAGATGGCGAACAGACGTTTGAAGTGCTGGCAACCAATGGTGATACCCACCTCGGTGGTGAAGATTTTGATAACCGCTTGATTAATTTCTTGGTTGATGAATTCAAGAAAGAGCAGGGTATCGATCTGAAAGCGGATCCACTGGCGATGCAGCGCGTTAAAGAAGCCGCCGAAAAAGCGAAAATTGAGCTATCATCAGCGCAGCAAACGGATGTTAATTTGCCGTATGTTACCGCAGATGCAACGGGTCCTAAGCATATGAATGTGAAAGTGACTCGCGCTAAGTTGGAAGCGCTGGTGGAAGATTTGGTGACGCGCACCTTGCTGCCATTACAAGCGGCATTGGACGATGCGAACCTGACCATTGATGCGATCACTGATGTGATTTTGGTGGGTGGTCAAACGCGTATGCCAATGGTACAAGCGAAAGTCACAGAGTTCTTTGGTAAAGCGCCGCGTAAAGACGTTAACCCGGATGAAGCAGTTGCACTGGGTGCGGCTATTCAAGGTGGCGTATTGGCCGGTGATGTGAAAGATGTGCTGTTGCTGGATGTCACCCCACTGTCGTTTGGTATTGAAACCATGGGCGGGGTAATGACGAAGCTGATTGAGAAAAACACCACAATTCCAACGAAAGCGGATCAGGTATTCTCAACAGCAGAAGACAACCAAAGCGCAGTGACCATTCATGTTATGCAAGGTGAGCGTAAGCAAGCGATGCATAACAAGTCACTTGGACAGTTTAACCTTGAAGGTATTCAAGCCGCGCCGCGTGGGATGCCTCAAATTGAAGTGACGTTTGATCTGGATGCAGATGGTATTCTAAAAGTTTCTGCGAAAGACAAAGCCACGGGTAAAGAGCAGAAGATCACGATCCAAGCATCAGGCGGTTTAACCGATGCTGAAATCGAAAAAATGGTACAGGAAGCGGAAGCTAACAAAGACGCAGATATCGCATTTGAAGCTTTGGTTAGTGCCCGTAACCAAGCTGACCACCTGATCCATTCAACGCGTAAGCAGATGAATGATGCGGGTGAGCAGTTACCAACCGATCTTAAAGGCTCACTTGAGGCTGCCATAACAGCACTTGAAGCAGTAAAAGCGGGCGATGATAAAGCCGCGATTGAAACCAGCACGCAAGCGTTGATGGCAGAGGTTCAAAAATTGGCTGCGATTGCACAACAGCAAGCGCCATCAGGCCAGCAAGCTACAGGCAATGCGAGTAACAACGACGATGTCGTTGATGCTGAATTCGAAGAAATGAAGTAATCGTGATTTCCCGTTTCTTTCACTCAGAAGGAAACGGACATGATTTTTCATGATGTAGCGGGCGTCGGAGTTTACCTCTTACGCCCTTTTTTCAGAGGTGTGTGTTTATGTCAAAACGCGATTATTATGAAGTACTTGGTCTCGCAAAAAACGCGTCTGAAAAAGAGATCAAAAAAGCGTATAAGCGCTTAGCCATGAAGTTTCACCCGGACAAAAATCCGGATGACCCTTCTGCGTCTGACAAGTTTAAAGAAGTGAAAGAAGCCTATGAAATCTTGACCGATAAGGAAAAGAAAGCGGCTTATGATCAGTTCGGTCATCGTGCTTTTGAACGTCCTGATATGGGCGCGAACCGTCAGCAATATGGTTCATACGGTGGCGGTTCTCATGCGGACTTTGAGGATATCTTTGGTGGTGCCTTCGGTGACATGTTCTCTAATGCCCGAGGCGGTTCGCAGTTTCATGGTTTTAACCAGCGTCCGCGCCGTGGTCAGAATGTTCAGTTCCATATGGATATCGACCTTGAAGAAGTGGTGCATGGGTGTTCGAAAGTGGTGGAGTTGCCTGTGTATGAAGGCAATGTTCAAACCACCAAAAAGCTTAATATCAAAGTACCGGCTGGTATTGAAGATGGCGGTAAAATTCGCCTAGGCGGCAAAGGGGAACCAGGGACAAATGGTGGCCCTGCCGGCGATATTATGATCCAAATCACCGTGCGCCCACACTTGCGTTTCACCCGTGATGGCAACAACTTGGTGTGTAATGTGAAGACCGATTTTGTCACCGCCGCACTTGGTGGGCAAGTTGAGGTCGTGACAATTGAAGGTACGCGTGTGAATTTGAAAATACCGGCGGAAACTCAAACCGGTAGTAAATTCCGCATGAAAGGCAAAGGTATCACAGATCGTAAAGGGCATGTTGGTGATCTGCTGGTTCAGGTCAACATCGAAACCCCTCGTAATATCAGTGAGCGACAGAAAGAGCTGCTTAAAGAGTTCGCGGCGTTATAACGCTGGTGGAATACTTTTGTCGTAAATCGGTAATAGAAAAGGCAATGGGTGTACCATTGCCTTTTCTGTTTCTGCTACTTTTTCTTCTGCATTCTTTTCTAACACGTTGCTTTCTTAGCATGCATCAGTGCCAGGCTATAAAGTTCAAGCGGCCCTTTCAGTAAATCATCAACCGTCACTGATGGGTCATCTCTGCAGTTCAATGCCAGCGCGAGGCCATGAAGGTAATCAACCAGTAAGTCCAAAGCCTGTTTTGCCGCGTCGTCATCAAGGTGCAAGGGAGCAATGACCCTGTTGAAGCGTTCAATAAAGACTTCTGCTGGACTGACTGATTCCATTCCAAGCAATGTTTCTAATAAACCAGGATAATTATCCAGCAGGGTCAGGTAGCTAAGGCATAATTGGTGAAGCTCATTTTTCCAGTAATGACAACCCTGCTGATCATTCATCACCTTGTCGAGTTCGGTAATGGGCTGATAAATATCTTGTATTAATGAGGTGGTGATTGCTTCTAATAGTGCATTCTTATTGCTGAAGTAATGATAAATCGCCATCGCATCCACATTCAGATTCATTGCTAATTGTCGAATACTTGGGATTTTTCCATTATCTCGCATCATTTGTTTTGCCATTACCAAGATGGACTGTGCACTGAGCTGGGTGCTTGTTCCTTTGGGCCGGCCGCGTTTTTTATCCTTGACAGACATTCAATGCTCTCGCTAAACTCATATTAATTTCTACAGTGTAGAATTATTTTATACAAGGTGAGAGATAATGCCAAGTTTTCATTGTCTTCATGCCATATCGGAGTTGAAAATGTCAAATAGCGTGTTTATCGCCACCAGTTTAGATGGGTATATTGCCGATAAAAATGGCGGAATTGATTGGTTACAGATGATCCCGAATCCCGATGGTGATGATATGGGATATGGTGAACATTTTGACCGAATTGATGCGATGGTGATGGGGCGTAATACCCTTGATATTGTGTTGAGCTTTGGTATCGAATGGCCCTACAGTAAACCGGTCTTTGTGCTGAGCAACACAATGACAGCTGTGCCAGAAGGTTATGAAGATAAAGTTTTTTTGGTTAACGGCCCGTTGAAGCAAGTGCTTCGGGCGATCAATGATAAAGGGTACAACAACCTCTATATCGATGGGGGCGTGACTATTCAGAATTTTTTGAAAGAAGATTTGATTGATGAGCTGATCATCACCACTATCCCAATCTTACTCGGAGGCGGTTCGCCGTTATTTGGTGATTTAGTTTCACCCCTTCATTTCTCATTAGTGAAGAGCAAAACGTTTCTGAATGCGATTGTACAAAGCGAGTTTATTCGTGTGCGTTAATCTCACGGCTTTTGTCGTGATATTGTTCTACATCGTTACGTTGGACCGTTCTTATATTTACAATGTAAATTTCATTGCTCTTCCGGAGTAAACAGAGTGGTATCGACGTAATGCATATTGCGTCGATTTCTCATGATATTCTCTCAGCTCAGCATCACAAATCGGAATAATATCCCCCCATCGGATGATTAAGATGTCGTATATTTCGTTTCAAATTGTATTGTTCAAAGGAATGGATGCTTATGGTGATATCAATTAACGAGAACCCGCAGGATAGCTCTGATGCTGATGCTATCGGACCACTGAGCTTGTTCTCATCTTATGAGCCAGTCCATATTGAGCTGCGCAAGCCTCATAAAATGCCGTGTTACCACTGGCATGGACAGATAGAGGTGAATATTCCATTTGGTGATGATGTCGATTACGTCATAAACGATCAACCATTTACCATTAACAATGGCCACATTGGCTTGTTTTGGGCAACTACGCCGCATCAATTATTGGATCCGGGAAAGTCGAGTAACATGGGTATTTTGAATATCCCCATCCATTACTTTTTGTCTTGGCCGCTGGATCAGGCTCTGCTTAATCAGATCACCCATGGTGTGGTGGTGCAATCCTCATTGCCTAACCTGATCACTGAACAGCAGATTGCTTTCTGGATGGAAGAGAGTAAAAGCAGTGAAATTAGTTTTCGCCAGTTAGCCGCTGATGAAATGTCATTGATGTTGAAGCGTGTGTGCTTGACGGGGTGGGACAAGTTAACCAGTACCATGGACAGCAAATCGAACATGAAAGGGCTGTCTAAGCATTCTCAGTTCCATGTTCAGAAAATTTTAGAATATATCGCCTGCAACCATGATACGCCGCTGACGGTCAAATTAATTGCAGAGCATGTCGGTCTGCATACTAACTATGCGATGAACTTATTCCAGAGTGTGATGAAAATGACAATCAAGGAATACATCACCTCAATGCGAATCAATCATGCCCGAGCATTGCTGACTGATACAAACCGCACCATTTTAGATGTTGCTTTAACCGTGGGCTTTAATTCTAGTAGCCGTTTTTACGAAACCTTTCACCGCTATATGAATATGACACCAACACAATTTCGTGAATTTAGCCGTAAAAATAATAGTATAGCCTTGCATGGTGGCAATCCGGTGATGATGGCTGGTGTTTGAGTGTCCGTGTTTTGAGGTAATATAGCGGCTGTTAAGACACAACCGCTTAGATTGACAGAGCGAGCATTAAGATTATAGAGAAAGGCATGGTTAATTGGCTGCATTCACCTCATTCATCAGATATAGCAAAATATGTTGAATGCTATTGGTTTATTGAGAAAAAAGCCGGCATTGAAAGCTTTCCTAGATTGAATCCAGATCCAAACGGGCATTTGATTATTGCCCCTAGCGATCAGCCGTATCAGTATGATTCTGCTAATCTGTCAACGAAAGGGCATGGGAGTCATTGGCTGTTTCCACACCGTCAAACCTATCAAATGGATCATACTCAGCCATTTTGTTTATTAGGAATAAAATTTCGAGTTGGGGCGCTTTACTCATTAACGGTCGTACCTGATCAGCCTGTACTTGATCTGGTTACGCCATTGAATGGGGGGGCAACGTTTCCTCTCTTGGGGTTCAATGACGGTGAACTCATTGACAGCGCTAGGTACGATGTTGAAGTATGTTGGCATAAGATTGAGACATTGCTATTACCCTGGCTGTTAAATGGGCAAGATGATAAGCACAGTAGCTTTACACAGAAGGCCCTACCTTTTCTTGCTAATACGCCAATTTCAAAGATTGGAGCAGAGCTGCATTGTTCCCAGCGAACACTTGAACGCAGCTTTTCACGTGTAACAGGAATGACTCTGAAACAGTGCCAGTCAATGCAACGTTTGGATGCCATGCTAGAGTATCTCTACCCACTTAAAGGCCAGGATATTGATTGGAGCCAAGTGGCTTACCTGTTTGGGTTCAGTGATCAACCTCATTTGATCCGTTATCTTAAAAATGGCTTGGGTCTTACACCCGGTGAATACGCTAAACAACGCAATTTTACCATTGACGTTTATGGCGGGGTTGAATCGTCACAATGAGAGTAATGATTGATATGAAAGACAGCGTCATGCTGAACCCGAGTAATCTCACCATCAGATCTTATCAAGCGAGTGATCTTGATGCATTAATGGTCGTGTGGGAATCAGCGGCACGGTTTGCCCATCATTTCTTGGCTGAATCTATTTTTGAACAAGAACGGCATAATATCCCTAACCTCTATTTACCGTGTACAGATACCTGGGTCGCGGTTGTTGACCAACAGGTTGTTGGCTTCCTTGCGTTAGTGGGGAATCACGTTAGTGGATTATTTGTCGCACCAGAGCTACATGGTCAGGGCATCGGCCTCGCGTTAATGAATAAAGCGCAAGATTTACACGGCGATCTCATTGTGGAAGTTTTTAAAGACAATGTTATCGGCCGCCGATTTTATGACCGCTATGGCTTTACGTTTGAGCATGAAACGATTTTTGAACGTACAGGTGATGCACTGCTGCGATTAGTGTTTACAGAGCAAACACAAGAGTAAAGATGACATATATGTCTTGATTATCTGATTACCTCCGCTTTTTCGTCACGGTTAACTTATTCCCGTATAGACAGTGACAGTACACTGACTGGTGAGCGAGTGACGTATGAAAACTACAGCCTGGATGCACAGTTTTACTTTTTTCTGAACAAGCACTCAGGTCTTATATTACTGGAGGGATTGGTGAAACCTTACTTGATTTAGACAGAGAGACAACAACCTTCCAAGTTAACGGGGGGCTCGGTATTCACTACCAATTTGATAAAAATTGGGCGAGGAGAAAAATAACAGTGCCAGACCTGATGGCTAGGCACCGTTTGCCGATTTTTTCTGTGAATTACTTCAATTCAATCTTAGCGATGCGGCGTTTACCCACCTGATAAATCGCTTCATCATGAGTCGGCACGTACTGGGGATCGTCCATACGTTCGCTAACAGCACTTTAATCTCTTTCGGGTTGCGTCCTGCCGCATGTCAGTGATGTTTAATCGCATTTTTCCAACGCATGCTGGTAATTGATATCAATACAGGGCAACAGTGTGATCATTTATGAATTTTCTATCAACGTTGCATAATATTAATCACCTGTTGAGAGAAGTAAGCCCACAAAATCACAACACCCCATGTTATGTCTTTTAAAATCATGTATTTTTTCCTTTATTTAAAAGGATTTTTAACTATGGGTTTAACCGTTTTAAGTAGCGCTGAAAGGCATAAAATTAAACAAATATGTAATACACGCCATAATTGGACCGATGGCGGACACTGGGTTGGAAGAGGAAAGCAGCCAAATTGTTATGCCCCTATGGTTACAAGGAATACATTAGTTACATACCTGACTATGGATACTGATGAAGCAGCAATGGCATGGAATAGTGACTGTGATAAAAATATGCGAATAGCTGGTTATGCAACAGCTGCTGGAATTAATGTTGCCCTTGTTTTTGTTCCTCATTTAATCCCGTTGCGGATATCTAATGCTGTAAGTTCTGCTTGGGGTTCGATTGTTACTAGTACAACAATGGGGGTGATAAGTGGAGAGGTAATAGCTAAAATCCCTTATCCCGAAGTGGCAAAAGGCTGGAAGATTAAATTAGAAATTAGTCATGAGGTTAACTGGAGGGCAATGGTAGGTAGTAAAAGTACATTCACTCAGTCACTTACGATTTCGTCAATAGATACGCAGAGTAAGGAACGCTATAAAGCATCAACTAGGCGCCAGCTGAGAATTGATGATATGCTAATTAGTATTAAAAGTCGTACGGCTAAAATACCTTACACATGGGAGAAATAACAATGGGGGAGAACGATTTCAATTGGAAGTCAGAAATACTGCGTTCAGCACTCCCGCCTAGTGTGTTTTATTTGTCATCCCTTTTTTACCAAATGTGGAGAGGTTACGAGTATGAATATTTGTTTGAACCTCGCATTATTGGGATTACCCTATTCACATGGATGGTTATCTTCCTAATTTCTTACTTACGATCAAAAGGTAAAAGTGAAAAAAAGTAAGGTTTCAATCTCAAAAGCAGATTTACCGGAATAAATACAGTACCCACTCAAAGACTGGGCACCGTTTGCCGATTTTTTCTGTGAATTACTTCAATTCAATCTTAGCGATGCGGCGTTTACCCACCTGATAAATCGCTTCATCATGAGTCGGCACGTACTGGGGATCGTCCATGCGCTCGCCGTCAATTTTCACCGCGCCTTGCTTAATCAAACGCATTGCTTCAGAGGTGGAGCTGGCAAGCCCTGCTTCTTTCAGTACATTCGCTAACGGTAAGCCTGTTGACAGTGTCATTGTTGCCAAATCTTCAGGTAGCGTATGATGTTTGAAACGGTTATCGAAAGCTTGCTCAGCAAGATCGGCGGCTTCTTCATTGTGGAAACGGGCGACAATCTCTTTCGCCAGCAGCACTTTAATTTCTTTCGGGTTGCGTCCTGCTGCCATGTCAGCTTTGAACTGAGTAATCTCTTCCATTGGGCGGAAAGAGAGTAGTTCAAAGTAGTTCCACATCAAATCATCAGAAATCGACAGTAATTTTCCGTACATCTCATTAGCTGGCTCGGTTACACCAATGTAGTTATGGGCGGATTTCGACATTTTCTTCACGCCGTCCAAGCCAACCAGTAGCGGCATGGTGATAACGACCTGTTGGGCCATTTGGTTCTGCTTTTGCAGCTCTCGTCCCATCAGTAAGTTAAAGGTCTGGTCAGTGCCGCCCAGCTCAATGTCAGCTTCTAAAGCGACAGAATCATAGCCTTGCAGAAGCGGGTACATGAATTCATGGATCCCAATAGCACGGCCTGATGCAAAGCGCTGTTTGAAGTCTTCACGTTCCAGCATGCGGGCCACAGTCTGGCTGGCTGCCAGTTTCAGCATGCCTTCAGCACCGAGTTGAGACAACCACTCTGAGTTGAATACGATGTCGGTTTTAGCTGGGTCTAGGATCTTAAAAACTTGTTGTTGATAGGTTTCAGCGTTAGCCAGAACTTGCTCTGTTGTCAGCGGTGGGCGGGTGGTGTTTTTACCTGATGGATCGCCGATCCGGCCAGTGAAGTCACCGATCAAAAAGATCACCTGATGCCCAAGATCCTGAAATTGACGCAGTTTATTGAGGATCACGGTATGGCCAAGATGAATATCTGGTGCCGTTGGATCGGCCCCGAGTTTTACACGAAGCGGACGGTCTAGCGCCAGTTTTTCGAGTAAGGAGGCTTCTGGAGTAATGTTGTCCACTCCACGTTGAATAATGGCTAGGCTGTTCTGGATAGTCATAGGAGTCCTAAAATTCAAGATAAAATATAGAAAAAGGAAGCCAACCGTGGCTGGCTTCCTTGTTATTGTTTGGGGGATAGTTTGGATGTTAGTGAGGTATCGAGTTGATACTACGAACATCGACTTTGCTTAATGGTGTACTGCAGTGCTATGGAGCTGGCGACGACGGATAATGGCCGCACGTAAGTGGTCATAGCAATAGTTGAAGGCAAAGGCATAGCCAGCAATGAAGATGGTGACGCCGATATCCATCATAAACGCTTGCCATAGGCTAACATTCAGCATCCAAGCCATAAGTGGCACGGTGATCAGCAATAAGCCACCTTCAAAGGCAACGACTTGCAGGCAACGCACAATAAACCCACGGGCTTCACGATCTCCCGGGAAAAAGCGGTCGAAGATGGCGTTGAAAATCATATTCCATGCCATGGCAATAGTTGCTACAGCTATCATTGTTCCTGATAGGCTGCTGACGGGGTGATCCGTGAGCAAAACAAGACCTAGAATTGAGAATAAAACCGCCAAAACTTCAAATAATACCGCATGAAAAAGGCGTTCAATCACAGACATGTTACGGTATCTCTCTAAAATTACGTGTTACATAAACCGTAAGCATACCAGCGTTATTATGTATGCAAAGTTAGCAGGTATCACTATATGTGATACCCTGTGAGTGTATGCGTTTTACGAGGAAATATCACGGTGATGTATAGTTTCGAACAACTGAAAATATTTGTGACGGTGTGTGAGTGTGGGTCGTTTTCTGCGGCGGCCAGAAAGCTGAAACGGGCTCAATCGGGCGTTAGCCAGTCGGTGTCGAATCTGGAGATCACTCTCAATCAGACATTATTTGATCGCAGTGGCAATTTACCCGTTTTAACCGTCGCGGGTAGTGCGCTGTTACCCTTAGCCCAATCCATTTTACTACAGCAGCAACGACTGGATCAGAAAGTAATGGCACTGGATGCCGATGAAGAGCATGACTTGATCATCGCGATTGATGAAAGTTTGATCGAACCAAGCCTACTCAGTCAGCTTGCGGTTTTGGCAGAGCAATTTCCGATGACCAGCATTGAGATTATTTCGGATTCGACGTTTGATATCAAAACCTTGATCGCTGAAGGTAAAGCGCACATTGGTTTAGTGTATACCGATGGCACGATGCAGGAAGATGTGGAATTTAAGAGCTTAGGCCATAGCCGTTTTGTGACATTAGCGGCACCATCGCATCCGCTGGGACAACTTCCCTCGTTGAAAGACACAGATTTACGCACTTACCGCCAGATAGTACAGCGCTCTTCCACGGGGAAAGAGTTATGGTTCAGCTACGCGATCAGTACCCAAATTTGGTATGCCAATACACACCAATTGTTACTCGATCTTGCCGCAGAAGGGATCGGTTGGACCATTGTGCCCGATCATCTTGCCGCACCTTATTTAGCCGATGGGCGACTTACCGAATTGAATGTGGAGTACGAACCAGAAGGATGGGTGACGACGGTGGACGTGATAGAAACCCGTCGTCAAAAGGGGGGGCCGGTACGTCAAGCCATGCTGGATTTATTGCACAAAGCCTTTGAACAACACCGGTTGTAAGCCGTGCTGTGGCGAGAGAGATAAGAGAAAGGGACATGACGTCCCTTCGTAATATTGCGTATTTTCGATTTAGGTGGAGGGTGAACAGTTGAAAATATTCCAGCCCAGTGTTTTGGCAACTTGCTTGATCATCCGCTGGCCTTTGACACTGTTGCCGCACTCATCAAGTGGTGGCGCAAAGGCAGCGATGCCACCTACATTTGGGATCACAGCGATTAATCCGCCGCCGACACCACTTTTGCCGGGAAGGCCGACGTCGTAAGCCCAATCCCCAGAGCTCTCATACAAGCCTTCCATCATCATTTCTGCCAAGATATGAGGCACATTGTGCTGGCTTACCACTTGCTCTTTAGTGATTGGATTGAACCCGCCATTGGCCAATGTTGCCCCCATAGTGGCCAGTTGCACACTGGTGACCAATGTGGAGCACTGCCGGGTATACACATCACACGCTTCAAGCGCATCAGAGTAGATACGCTCGGATGATTTGAGTAATAGCGAGATGGCTTGATTGTGGCTGTTAGTGGCTTGTTCCGACTGGTTCACTTCATCAGACAGAGCTATTTTTGCCCCCATCAGCCTTGATTGGTAATTCAATATCGCTTGCCAGCGCGCTTCTTTATCTGCCGCTTTGATTAGACTGACGGTTGAAATTGCTCCGGCGTTGACGAGTGGTGTCAGTGGTTTCCCCTGATGTAATTCCAGTGCCATGACCGAGTTAAACCCGAGCCCTGTTGGTTCAGCCCCGACTTTTGCGTGCAGTTCATCTGCCCCTGATTGCTCTAACGCTAATGCCAGCGTAAGCACCTTTGATATTGATTCAATCGCAAACGGGTATTCGGCATCACCTGCGGTGTAAATCTCACCTTGAGTCGAGACAAAAGCCAGTCCAGTGAGATCCGCAGGGACGGAGGCAAGAAAGGGAATATATACCGCATTCTGGCCCTCGGTTTTTTCTCTATGGGTTGCAAAAGCCTCATCAATGGCCTTTGCTATTTCGGTGTCAATTTGACTCATACGCTATAGTCTCCGCGGTTGTTCAGCGACAGCTATTTAGGTTGATGTAAAGTATGGGTCACTTTATCTGACGGGTTGATCACCCCTGGGTGCTTGTCCTCGATTTCCCAGGTGAATGGGGCGAAATCTGTGACTTCCGGATCTTTCCAGTGTGGTTTTCGTGCTTTGTAAATCAACAATGGCATGATCACAAAGGCGATAGTCAAAATCACTAAAATGCCGACGAACATTTCGGGACTACCCACTGCGATCTGCGCAGGAGGAATAAATGAAAATAAAAAGGCAATCAGTGATCCTGCAAAACCTAGCCCGCCAATTAGCCACATCCCTGCATTACCACCGGGAATTTTATAAGGCCGAGGGCGATTCGGTTGGCTGTAGCGGAGGTAAATTGCGGCAGCAAACATAATCAGGTACATGATCAGATATAGCACAATCGTGAGCTGACTTAATATTTGATAAGCTGCTTGTACCGATGGTAATACCACAAACACCGTTGAAATCATGGTAACTAAGATAGCTTGTGCCAGCATGATGTGTGTGGCCATACCATGCTGGTTGGTATATTGCCAAAAGCGTGGCAGGTAGCCCCCTTTAGCGACGACAAGCAGCGCAGAAGAAGGGCCCGCGACCCAGCCGACCACCCCCGCTAACACCCCGAGTGCCAAACAGGCTGCCATGATAGGTGCTGCCCAGCTGATCCCAGCCCAGGCAAACATATCATCGTAGGCCACTAACAGGCTCTGGGTTAAATTAATGTCTTTTTGTGGGATCACAAATGCAATCGCCAGTGTGCCCAACACGAATACACACACCGTACCCAACGCAGCAATACCAATCGCGATCGGGTAATTACGTGGTGCGTTATCCACCTCTTTTACGTGGATGGCATTCATTTCCATCCCTGCATAAAACAAGAAGATACTGGCGGCTAAGACGACATTATTGAAATTAGAAAAGTCGGGAATGAGTTTGTCCCAAGATAGATCGACTTGCGGGGTATTACCCGCAAAGAGGTAGGAAAATCCGAGGATAATAAGAATGACTCCAGGAATGACGGTTCCGATCATTCCCCCCCATTTAGCGAGTTTTGAAAAGGCTTCTGTCCCGCGAAGAGCGACAAAGGTAGCCAGCCAGTAGATGGCTAACACGATACCGAGTACGAAAAACTTATTTTCTGAGAGCGCTTGGTCCCAAGTCTGATCCGGGCCCATAAATGCCAGAGATACCGATCCAAAGGTGAGGGCGGTTGGAAACCAAACCGTGACTTCTATCCACAACATAAAAATGGCGATTAAAGCCAGTTTTGGGCCGAATGCTTCCCCGACCCAGCGAAATACCCCGCCTTTTTCTGACCAGCCAGTAGCCAGCTCAGCCGCCACTAATGAGACGGGTACTAAAAAAACAATGGCAGCAAAAATGTAATAAAATATCGAACTTAGTCCGTACTCCGCCTCGGCTGGCAGTCCTCGTAAACTGACAACCGCAACAATATTTAGCATTGCCAGAGCAAAAATACTGATGCCTTTTTTATTATCCCGTATCTGATTCATAGCAGTACTCTATCGTGTTTTGTATTCCTATTTAGGCTGTGTCCGCTAAGCTTACGAATCAACATTGCTAATAAAAATACACAGGTCGAGCTCCCCAGAAGGGAACGGTACAGATAACTATAATGAAAGTCTGTAAACGGTGATTAGCAAAAGTAAGACTGAACATGGTTGCTGGAATGTTGCATCTCGCTAAGTACGAATCAGATGATGAAATATTGCAGTGGCTAAATGTGAACTAACAGAGTGCCTTTTTCTACCGCTCTGGCAGTATAGCTATATATCCACATTCGGTTAGTGAGGCTAGCATGCGACAGATAGATAGGAATATTTGGGTTCATGAAGACAGCATGAATATGATGGGAACCCAGCTAGGCTTACGAATGACGGTGATCCGCTTGGCTGATGGCAGTGTATGGGTGCATTCTCCTACCGCAATATCTCCTGAACTGCAGCAACAAGTGAATGAAATAGGCCCGGTAAAACATCTGATTGCCGCGAATAATCATCATTGCAAATGGTTGCAAGACTGGAGCGAAGCCTACCCGGATGCTGAATTGTATGTCAGTGCTGGTATACCGAACAAAATCCCATTGTCTAATTTTCATATTCTACAGCCAGGCATGGAAAATGTCTGGCCTGAAGATCTTGACTGGGAAACCATGCCCTCGGTGCCGATGTTTCATGAGACAGTTTTTGTTCATAAACCCTCACAGTCGCTTATTGTGACCGATTTGATCCAAAACTATCCGGATACCTCTCACCTTACTGGAGTGGTCGGGTTCATGAGCAAGTATGTGTTCGAGCCCATCGGCTTCAAAGGATGTTGTATCGCTCCGCCACTTAAAATGGGCTTTATCATTAAAGACAAGGCTGCTTTTAAGCGCTTTATACAGTTGATTCAGAGTTGGGATTTTCAGCGAATAATCGTTACGCATGGCGACATTATTGCAGAAGAAGCCAAATCTGTGTTCTCAGAGTTAATGCATCGTTTTCTAGTGAAATAATGATGTGAGTATTTTTGATAAACAGAGTGGTTAAAATTAAGGCTGTTGAGTTATCTTCTTGAAATTAGTGCTTTACAGTATGACGATTGGACCGTATTATCCATCGCACTCAGGAGAGATGGCTGAGTGGTTTAAAGCACCGGTCTTGAAAACCGGCGTGGGTTTATAGCCCACCTAGGGTTCAAATCCCTATCTCTCCGCCACATTCTAGAAATCGGGTTTACCGGGTTT
>NZ_JAKJSL010000103.1:0-809 GCF_050336815.1 Photobacterium nomapromontoriensis | reverse complement strand
GGAATCTCGGTTGATTTCTATTCCTCGGGGTACTTAGATGTTTCAGTTCCCCCGGTTCGCCTCGTTACGCTATGTATTCACGTAACGATACTTRCTTATGYAAGTGGGTTTCCCCATTCGGAAATCCCAGTCTCAGGTGGCTTTTACTGCCTAAACTGGGCTTATCGCAAGTTAATACGTCCTTCATCGCCTCTGACTGCCAAGGCATCCACCGTGTACGCTTAGTCACTTAACCATACAACCCCAAGAGGTTTTGTATGTTCAAACAACCAAGGTTTGYGTCGTTATCTTCGATCAAGAAAGATAAGGACTTTGGTTTTTCGCCGGACTCGATACAAGACACTTGAATGTGTTTGTGTTGAGAACTCGTTCTTCATAAAGAAGAACATTTGTAATTCAATCATTCGATTGAATTTACTAGTCAGCTTTCCAGATTGTTAAAGAGCATAACGCAAAAGCGTTAATCAATAACTGACGTTATTCATTAGCACTTTTGCCATTTCTAAAACCATTTCACCAAGCAATCTGTGTGGACACTGCATAAAACAGCAGTCTATCGTTTAAGGAGGTGATCCAGCCCCAGGTTCCCCTAGGGCTACCTTGTTACGACTTCACCCCAGTCATGAACCACACCGTGGTAAACGCCCTCCCGAAGGTTAAGCTATCTACTTCTGGTGCAGCCCACTCCCATGGTGTGACGGGCGGTGTGTACAAGGCCCGGGAACGTATTCACCGTGGCATTCTGATCCACGATTACTAGCGATTCCGACTTCATGGAGTCGAGTTGCAGACTCCAATCCGGACTACGA
>NZ_JAKJSL010000102.1:0-824 GCF_050336815.1 Photobacterium nomapromontoriensis | reverse complement strand
GAATTACTATTTACTCTTTGGCAGCTTTGAGGATGGGGAAGGTTCTTTTGGGGAGCTAGAGCCACAGAAACTGGACTTTTACCATCCCTCTTATTCGCTACACAAGAAAGTATCCACATTAAAGGTTAGTGAGTGTTACGAAGAACGGGGTATGTCCGATTTTCTCAAAATAGGACTTGGAAAATTAGCCAGTGCCAAGGTACAACAAGTGTTCTTTGAGCATGGCTTTACTGGCATTCAATTTTTACCTGTGGTGGTAAAAAATGAACAAGAATACACTGATTACGCATTCATCAATCCGATTGCACACTATGACTTACTTGATCCTGTAGCATCTGAAGCTGAGGATTTTTGTGACTCGATTGGCGGTTATTCATGGATTTATAAACCACTTATTGATCGAAAAAAACTTAATGAAACGAACTTCAAACATGATTGCTTCACGCTATCGACCATAAAACAAGATTATTATGTAAACGAAACGGTAAAATTAGCCCTTGAAGCCGCTGGCGTGAAAGGCATTACCTTTATGCCAATGGAGTTTTCATCATGATCCAGCAAGCTTATAAACAACCGGGGTTATTGGCAGACAAACCCAACACCACGATTTTTCCAATGATGAGCGATGTCGTTTTGGTGTTTTTCCCAACCCCGGGCGTATTTATGCGCGACAACCTCTCCGTACCAGAATCATACGCGGCACAACCTGTTGTCTACTACGATGAGAATAGCGTCCCGCTTGATGATATGTACGTCTTCATTCCTGCGGTTAAACTTGAGCACTATCAAGGCACAGGGTTAGCATACTCGGAAAATACGCACGC
>NZ_JAKJSL010000101.1:0-879 GCF_050336815.1 Photobacterium nomapromontoriensis | reverse complement strand
GGCTTTTACTGCCTAAACTGGGCTTATCGCAAGTTAATACGTCCTTCATCGCCTCTGACTGCCAAGGCATCCACCGTGTACGCTTAGTCACTTAACCATACAACCCCAAGAGGTTTCGTATGTTCAAACAACCAAGGTTTGCGTCGTTATCTTCGATCAAGAAAGATAAGGACTTTGGTTTTTCGCCGGACTCGATACAAGACACTTGAATGTGTTTGTGTTGAGAACTCGTTCTTCATAAAGAAGAACATTTGTAATTCAATCATTCGATTGAATTTACTAGTCAGCTTTCCAGATTGTTAAAGAACATGTGTTTACCGAAGTATCCACTTTCTAACGACACTGTTGCCAGYGTGTTTAGAGAGTGGTGGAGCTATGCGGGATCGAACCGCAGACCTCCTGCGTGCAAGGCAGGCGCTCTCCCAGCTGAGCTATAACCCCAACGTTTAAAAGACTCATCACTCACTTTCTCTGGGAGAGAAAGTGGTGGGTCTGAGTGGACTTGAACCACCGACCTCACCCTTATCAGGGGTGCGCTCTAACCACCTGAGCTACAGACCCAAGTCTTTTTGCGTTCTTTTACATTTTAACCAAGCAATCTGTGTGGACACTGCATAAAACAGCAGTCTATCGTTTAAGGAGGTGATCCAGCCCCAGGTTCCCCTAGGGCTACCTTGTTACGACTTCACCCCAGTCATGAACCACACCGTGGTAAACGCCCTCCCGAAGGTTAAGCTATCTACTTCTGGTGCAGCCCACTCCCATGGTGTGACGGGCGGTGTGTACAAGGCCCGGGAACGTATTCACCGTAGCATTCTGATCTACGATTACTAGCGATTCCGACTTCATGGAGTCGAGTTGCAGACTCCAATCCGGACC
>NZ_JAKJSL010000100.1:0-897 GCF_050336815.1 Photobacterium nomapromontoriensis | reverse complement strand
AATCTCGGTTGATTTCTATTCCTCGGGGTACTTAGATGTTTCAGTTCCCCCGGTTCGCCTCGTTACGCTATGTATTCACGTAACGATACTTGCTTATGCAAGTGGGTTTCCCCATTCGGAAATCCCAGTCTCAGGTGGCTTTTACTGCCTAAACTGGGCTTATCGCAAGTTAATACGTCCTTCATCGCCTCTGACTGCCAAGGCATCCACCGTGTACGCTTAGTCACTTAACCATACAACCCCAAGAGGTTTCGTATGTTCAAACAACCAAGGTTTGCGTCGTTATCTTCGATCAAGAAAGATAAGGACTTTGGTTTTTCGCCGGACTCGATACAAGACACTTGAATGTGTTTGTGTTGAGAACTCGTTTTACCACTCTTATAAARAGACGATAAAACTATTTGTTAATTCAATCATTCGATTGAATTTACTAGTCAGCTTTCCAGATTGTTAAAGARCATGTGTTTACCGAAGTATCCACTTTCTAACCATTCTCAATGAGAACACTTAGAAAGTGGCGTCCCGTAGGGGAGTCGAACCCCTGTTACCGCCGTGAAAGGGCGGTGTCCTAGGCCTCTAGACGAACGGGACCCGGTATWGTCTTTACTATTAACCAAGCAATCTGTGTGGACACTGCATAAAACAGCAGTCTATCGTTTAAGGAGGTGATCCAGCCCCAGGTTCCCCTAGGGCTACCTTGTTACGACTTCACCCCAGTCATGAACCACACCGTGGTAAACGCCCTCCCGAAGGTTAAGCTATCTACTTCTGGTGCAGCCCACTCCCATGGTGTGACGGGCGGTGTGTACAAGGCCCGGGAACGTATTCACCGTAGCATTCTGATCTACGATTACTAGCGATTCCGACTTCATGGAGTCGAGTTGCAGACTCCAATCC
>NZ_JAKJSL010000027.1:0-129132 GCF_050336815.1 Photobacterium nomapromontoriensis | reverse complement strand
AGTGCTAAACAGTCTGTTCAAATGGTTGAATCGTCGAAGTCAGTGATGAAGTTATAACAGGGAAGGCTTGCTGCAAATGTTGGCTTATAACGGGATAACGCCGATGCAGGTGATAAGTCGGTTTACATATCAAGTGGCGATCACTTGGTTTTAGGTATGTTGTTGCCCACACGGGCATATATATGATTGAGGAGCCGGATGCGGTAGTTCCGCACGTCCGGATCTGAGTGGGGGACGTCAGGTAACTGGCTGCTCTACCACAATTGTTTTTAGGAAGAGTGTGTGTTTCATATATTAGTATTTTTGTTAATTACAGTGCTGATGGTAATAATCGGTTCTAATTTCTTTGGGAAGAAGGTTCTTATTGACTATTCAAACATACAAGATGTTTCAACTTTTGACGTCATAGAAGAAAGTCTTAAAATTATAAAATTAGATTCTGAAATTGAAAAAGAAGATAGGCCAAAATTTATTGCCACAGATAGAGGGCTCTTTCTTGAAATTATTGATGAATTAGGTGTTAACGTTTATTTTGAATATTGGATTTATTTTTCCTTTAAAGGTGAAAGTTTTTTACTTAAACACCATGCTGCACTAAAAGATTGGAATAATGATTCGGAAATATATAAAGAATATTTTTATAGTAATAATCCATCTTTATATGATCCTGCTGGTTTAAATTTAAAGAATATGTCATTTTGGGTTGCTAGTAATTTAGGGAGAAATTTAAGCAAGTATTTTGCAGATAATCTAACTCCAATAGATGTGTTTGGTGAGGATATTGTAAAAGACTTGAGGTACTATCTGAATTTTATTGTTGCAGTTGATTATTTGTGACCATGAGGAGTGGGATAAAAAACATGACAACGTGTTGCGCAGCCAATACCTAACCGATATGTTGAACAAGCCCAAGCTTCATATAAGTAAATATTGCGAATGGTGGATGGAGACAAACCGTCATCCCTATAGTGGCGGATGGTTTTTTAATCGCATGTTAAACCGTGGTTAAAATAACGACGTGTATCGTAGTCTCAAACAGGTAGATGTGTAATGAATAACTTGTTCACATATATATCGGCGATGAAAGAAGAGCCTGATGGCTTGTCGATAGTAGAGAAAGTATTAAACAAACAGAGTGTCGAAGAAAACGGCACTCTCATGGAAAACAGTGAGTTGTTGGTAAAGTTTGACAATGGTGTTGCTGTAAGAAAGCGAACTGAACGTGAACTATCCGGCTATATTACGGAATCAGTTTGTGAGGAGTGCTGGATTTCATATGACGTCATTGAACAGCCGAGCACTTTAAATATAGCGCCCCAGAAAAAGAATTTCACGAATCAATGCCAAGAGTCATTTTGGCTAAAAATCAACAAGGTACATTCAAGCACATAACAGGTATTCATCTTGATGATTGCGGGTGAGTGCTTTCTCAGGTGTTACATGTAAATGTGGTTAAAATGTTACATTACCTGATATTTTGGAACCATAGCGGGTTTTGTGAATCAATACCTTGCCTGTAGGATCTTCGCCGTGGATACTGAAACTTGGTTTATTGGTATGGCGTTAAATCAATGCTATAGATAGATTGTGATAGGGGGGGCCTCTGGAATTTTATCAAACTAGGCTTATAAAGTGTGGCAGAGTCTGGGTAAGGGGAGGCCATGCCATTCGTTAGAGTGCCGACAAAATTCAACATTTTTTTAAAGGGAAATTATGGATATTAAGGCTCAAATGCATAGTCAAAAAATCTACTACTGTGACGATGAAGAACTAGCAGCTAAGCAATTGGAATGCTTAGACGCCTTATATGACTTTAATCATACTCGTCCATCGCAAATGGAAAAACGCCAAGAAATAATGAAGTGGATATTTGCTGAAGTAGGTGAAAACTGTTATATCGAACCTCCTTTGCAAGCTAACTGGGGTATCCATACCCGTTTAGGCAAAAACGTTTATGTGAACTTTAATTTGACCTTGGTTGATGACACTCATATCTATATTGGTGACTACGTTATGATAGGCCCCAATGTGACCATCGCTACGGCGGGACATCCAATAGAGCCAAGTTTAAGAAAGAAAGTAGCGCAGTTTGATATTCCAGTGACCATTGGCAATAATGTTTGGTTAGGTGCTAATTCTGTTATTTTACCGGGCGTAACTGTTGGGGAAAATACGGTGATTGGTGCAGGTAGCGTAGTGACTAAAGATATACCAGCTAATGTCGTAGCCGTTGGTAATCCATGTCGTGTTCTGAGGGAAATAAGTGAACATGACAAAGAGTTCTATTACAAGAACTGTAAAATAGACGAAACAGCACCCTAATAATAAATGCAAGAGTGATTCACAAAGCTTAGCGCTCTCACTTAAGTTTGGTTTTGTGGTTATTGAATAATGGGTTAGCTAAGGTGTCAGCGTTGTTCACACTTTAATTTGGCGTTAGGCTAATCAGGGAGAGAATGATGTCATTTTGGGTTTTAGTTCTGCTTTCGTTTGTTCATATTGGTATGGGTGGAGCAGTTGGTTTTTGTCTGATTTTTGCGGCTTGTTCTGAACGTGGAGTCACATTGTCTAAGTCCAGCAATGATGTCTGTGTGGCTTTATGGTTTGCCTATGTAATCTCGTTGCTCTTAAGCGTTTTCTTAGTTATCTATTTTTATCTAATTGATAGTGAGGCGCCTTACTTTTGGTGGTACGCGATGCCATGGACGTTATTGATTGTGCTTATCACTTATTGGAGAGCATCGATCGTAAAATTAGCCTAACAAATTGTTCAAAGAGGGATTCAACACGTGTGGCGTTTTCGGCTTGCTTAATTTTGATTGTTTATATAAATCAATGCTATAGAGTAATTGTGATAGGATGGCCCCCGAAATTTTATCAAACCACTAAAGTCATCAAGTGTGGCTAACTTTCATGTTAGTTATGGCAATTAGTGTCACACTGTTACAGATGTCACTTATTGGTTTGATTGATAATTATCCTGCAGAATTAATACGTTTCGTTATGCTCCTATTTTTTTTCAATGTTTGGTATTTTCGCGATTAGATCACTGTGGAAGTCATCGAATAAGCCAAAGGTGAAAATTGGACATGCATTAGCGCTATTTTGGGCAATTTGTATTGGCAACCGTTTACTCTGTAGTCGATGTGGCGTTCAATCAGTGCTATAGCGAGATTGTAATAGGGTGGTAGTCAAAGGATTTGAACGCCAGTTATTACCCGGTGTGGTAGTTCTTGCTATTCGTAAATTGTATTAGCAGAGACCCCAGTTCAGAGGGAATTGTTTATATGAGAGATGTTTTTGTTGCTGTGGTTGTTATGCTCATGAGCGTTGTTAGTGTCTTGGGATGGCTTGCAATGATGTTTGCTTCTTTACCGGGTGCGGAAGTCAGTTATGCCATTTCAATGCGCATTATCAGAGGGCTATTTTATATATATCCAATTTTATCCGCGGTATCTATTTACTTTCTATATAGGCAACTCAGCGTTAGTTACTATGCGTTACTTTGGTGTTTAGTACCATTGGCTCCAATTGCTGTCGTTTGGTTTATCTTCAACAGTCAGGGCATCAATTCTGCTCTGTAATTATCGATTTAAATGACAGTATATTGATTGAAATGATCGCCATGAAGATGCACAAAAAGGAGCCCGGGGGCTCCTTTGATAGTTATTGTTGTGAATAAAGCATTTGAAGCGGCAGTTATGCCGTTTGCAGAGCTGGGTCCTTACTGATCCTGCGACGCTGCATTCCAACGATCATCATGAAGAGTAAGATAGCGGGTAACCATAGCCATTCTTTCGCCCAGCGCTCTGCTGGAATACGGATCTCCATGATTTCCTGATCGAACATCAGGCCTGCTTTTTCCGCTGGGCTTGAGAAATGGACGATATCAATCAGTGTTTTACCGCCTTCCTGATAGGTTTCTAGTCCTAAAGCCAGCTGCTTCTCATCCCCGTTATTACCGGCGGGCACTTCGAATAAAACAGAGTATTCCCTTTCAACACCGACAGCGTCTTCACCACTGACTCGCATACGTAAAATATCACCTTCATTGAGGGTATCGAGTTCATGACTCAATTGGGTTGGTGACACATAGCGGAACGGGTCTGTGATTTGATCTTGCCAAAAGCCCGGACGGAACAAGGTAAACGCGACCAGAAGCAAGAGTACTGTTTCATACCAGCGGTTTCGTGTCAGGAAGTAACCTTGTGTCGCGGCAGCAAAAATCAGCATCGCAATGGTGGCGACAATAAAGATGATGATGCCATGCATCCAGTCGACATCAATCAATAACAGGTCAGTATTGAAGATGAACAGGAATGGCAGGGCTGCGGTACGCAAGCTGTAATAGAATGCGGTCAAACCGGTTTTGATCGGATCCCCTTTCGATACTGCCGCCGCAGCAAATGATGCGAGACCAACGGGCGGTGTAACGTCCGCCATAATACCGAAATAGAACACGAACAGGTGTACGGCGATCAGCGGGACGATCAGCCCTTGTTGTTGTCCAAGTACCACAATTACGGGGGCCAATAAGCTAGATACCACAATGTAGTTCGCAGTGGTTGGCAATCCCATACCGAGGATCAAGCTGAGTAGGGCGGTAAGTAGCAGCATGAGCAATAGATTGCCCATTGATAGCATCTCGACCAAGTCAGCCAGCACGAGACCAACCCCCGTTTGTGAGACTGCACCAACAATGACGCCCGCTGTCGCCGTGGCAACACCAATGCCGATCATATTACGGGCACCTGCAATCAGACCTTCGCGCAAATCAATGACACCATCTTGGACACTGCCGTAATCGTGCTTGCCATCTTTGCGTAACCAGTTAAGCAGTGGACGTTGGGTAAGTACTATGACCACTAAGATCATTGACCCCCAGAAGGCAGAAAGTCCCGGAGATAGGCGCTCAACCATCAGGCACCATACCAGTACAATCACAGGCAGCAGGTAGTGCAAGCCTGACAGTAATACCGCGCGGGTTGACGGTAAGGTATCGAGGTTGGTTTCCTCTTCCGTTGGCAGTGGATCGTTCATGGCTGCAATTTTAAGCAGGCCAAGGTAGGTCACCGCCAGAATAAGGGCTATTCCCTGCAGGGTATAGTCGCCAAGCAGTGGCTTGAGCCAACCCAATCCATAATAGACCGCCATTGATAGCGTACTGAGCAGGGCTGCACCGAAGGCAAAGCCCGTTAAGCGCGCAAGCCATGGACGCGCTGCTGCAACTGCGATAGGTTGCATCCCGAGTTTAAGTGCCTCAAGGTGCACAATGTAGAGCAGCGAGATGTAAGAAATAGCCGCAGGCAGGAAAGCGTGCTTGATGATATCGACATAAGGGATGCCGACATATTCCACCATCAGAAACGCAGCCGCGCCCATAACGGGTGGCATGATTTGACCATTAACCGATGACGCAACTTCAACAGCACCGGCTTTTTCCGCGCTGAAGCCGACTTTACGCATCATTGGGATGGTAAAGGTGCCCGTGGTGACCACATTGGCAATGGACGAACCCGAGATCAAGCCTGTTAAGCCGGAAGCAACAACGGCGGCTTTTGCCGGGCCACCACGCAGATGGCCTAGCATACTGAAAGCCAGCTGGATGAAATAGTGGCCAGCACCTGCACGTTCTAATAGCGCACCGAAAAGTACAAATAAGAAAACAAAGCTGGTTGATACGCCAAGCGCGATACCGAACACCCCTTCAGTGGTGATCCACTGATGGTTAGCAAGAGCCGTGAACGGTACGCCGCGGTGTGAAAGAAGGCCTGGCATCCAAGGGCCAGCAAGGCTGTAGATTAGGAATACGCTGGCAATAATGGGTAGCGCAGGGCCCAGTACCCGGCGTGCGGCTTCAAGTAATAGCGGAATACCAATACATGCGGTTACAAAATCAGCCGTAGTGAGGTTGCCTGGTCGCTGTGCGAGATCGACATAGAACACAAATAAATAGAGTGCAGCGGCGGCTGAAACAAGACCCAGTAAAATGTCAAAGCCCGGTACACGATCACGTGGTGAACTCTTACGGGCCGGAAATACCAAGAATGCGAGCAACAGAGCGAATGCAAGGTGTATAGCACGGGTTTCGGTATCGTTCATGACACCAAAGCCGATGATGAATGGGAGCGGTGATGCAATCCATAATTGGAAAAGTGACCAAGCCAATGCGAGCCCGGCAATAAGATAAGCCATGCTACCTGAAGGTAATCGAGCCCCCACATCTTGGGCAATCAATTCTTCACTGGACAAGCTATCTTGAGATGTCGTGAGTGTTTTATTCATAATATTAACTCATAAATAGCGAGTGCCGCGTTGGCGGCACTCGATGGTAGTGCGAGAGGGGAAAAACTTATAGCCAGCCACGTTCCTTGTAGTAACGAGCAGCCCCTTCATGAAGCGGAGCGGTAAGACCATCGCTGATCATTTCTTTTTCGTTTAGTGATGCAAATGCTGGGTGAAGACGCTTGAAGCGGTTGAGATTATCGAAAACAGATTTCACCAACTGGTAAACCAACTCAGGATCAGTATCTACACTGGCAGAGAGTACGGCTTTGCCACCGAGCGATTGCACTGGTTCTGGGTTGCCACGGTACATGCCACCCGGTATTTCTGCCTTGGTGAAATAGGGCTTTTCAGCGATTAGCGCATCAATGATGTCACCAGTAACCGGAACAAATACCGCATCAACTGTTGTGGTTGCTTCTTGAATCGCTCCATTTGGGTGGCCGACAAAGTAGCTCATTGCATCAATATTATTGTCGGTCATTGCGGAAGCCTGTTCGGCAGGCTTGAGATCTGACACTAACGCAAATACAGAGTGATCCCACTTCTTGGCGTCGATCAGCTGCTCGAAGGTATCGCGCTGGCCAGAGCCTGGGTTACCGATATTAACGCGCTTACCTTTCAGCGCTTCGAAGTCACCGATGTTGGCATCTTTACGGGCAAGGATTGTGAAAATTTCACTTTGAAGAGAGAAGACAGAGCGGATGTTGTCCATTTTCCCTTGGCTACTGAACGGTGCTTGACCATACAAGGCTTTGTACTGGTGATCAGATTGCATGACACCAAAGTTGTATTCACCGCTGCGGATCCCATTGACGTTAGCCACACCACCGCCACTGGCTGGGGCATTACACTTAATACCGTGTGTATCAGCACCGCGATTAACGAAACGGCAAATAGACTGACCTGCAACGTAATATACGCCTGTCTGACCGCCAGTACCGATCGTGATGAACTGCTCTGATGCGACGGTGTTATTACTATATGAGAATAAGCTAGCAACTGTCATGGTTGCTGCAATCAGTGATAATCCTTTCATTGTTTCTTTCCTGCTAAAATCCTAAGACAAGGTTGTTGTTACATACTTACCGATTGGATCAAGCTAGTCTCCCATTGTGTTGCGAATAACCTTATTAATTTAAGCCATAGTTGTAAGTGTTTGTTTTAAATGGTTTATGTTTGTGGCTAATTAAACGGTTCTAATACGGTTTGTATGACGTGTTATTTAGTAACATCACATTTAAAACCTTATTTAACATGTGTGTTACCTATCCAATGTAAAGGCAAATGAAGCGGATAGATACCTCTGGTTCTTACATTGTAATAAATGGTGGGATATTGTTTTGTTGTTCAATATGACGATATTAATCGCCCTTTAACGGGGGGATTGGAGGGAATGATATACAATTTAATGGGATTGCAAGCCAGTTATGTCCTATTTTTGTGTTAAAAATAGCGCTAAAAATGATGAAAATCTGGCAATAATTTTTTGAACCGCACTGAATTTTTATCACCTGATGGGAATTTGTTAATTCCACCTTTAGTTTACGCTATTGTATAAGGCACTTTCTTGACGAAATTGTTTAGGTGTTTTGCCATAAGCAGATCTAAATTTTTTGGCAAAATAGGCCGGGCAGTTGAAACCAATTTCATACGCTATTTCAGTGATCGACTTACGACTTTCTAACAGTAATAGGGTTGATTTTTGTAGTCGATAACTTAATAGGTAGTTATTGGGCGTGCATTTAAGTGTATTGCGAAAAAGTCGATAGCATTCGCTTTCACTGATATTGGCGGCATGGCTGATAGCCGATATTGAAATACTATCAGCATAATGTTGATGAATGTAAGTTAACACGGTATGAATTCGGCGCTCATAGGCGGATGACACTCGGTTCTTGGCTAATATCGATGGCTCATTGGTACAAAATATTTGCCAGAGTTTCATTAACTGTAAACTTATGGCTAATTCAACGGCCAGACTCTCATTTTGACACGCAGTGAACCCGGTTTTCAGTTCATCAATCACTTGCTGTTGCCATCTTGTGAGGGGCGAAAACTTATAGCAGAGGAGATCTGCATTTTTGATGACAGGGTAAATGTACTTTTTATATACGCGGCTGTAGTTGGTTCCACCGATGAGGAGTGGATTAAAGACGATCGTTAAAATGCGGCAATCTTCCACGCCATGCATTGTTAGCTTATGAAGTGCTCCTGCATTGATAAAGAGCGCTTCATTGCAGTGGAGGATTTCAGTTCTGCCAAGGAATTCAACTTCTGTGCTGCCATCAATGACCAATATAAACTCAAGCTCATCATGCCAATGCCAGGCAATTTCACCACTGACAAATTCAGAAAATCGACTGTCATAGTAGGCACAGGGAAAATCTTCGGAGCCGTGATGCGTCAGTTCTTTACTATTGAGTGTGGTTTCAATATGGCAAGTCAGCATGATTTCAACATTGATAGGATCGTTATGGTTTAAGGCAGTATATACCTGTTTATTTACGATAAGTGAACGTATTGTTTTATACCATTCATTTCACCTCAATAAGATAAAACATGTTGCTGCTTCTAGTTATCATTTACCTGGCATTCATTAGCTTAGGGCTACCAGATGCCGTGTTGGGTTCGTCTTGGCCTGTCATGCATCGAGACTTAGGCTCCACATTAGAGTTTGCTGGTATTATTGCATTGGTCGTGAGTTCCGGGACGGTTATTTCTAGTTTGCTATCTGCCCGTCTGATCCATCATTTTGGCCCCGGTAAAGTGGTGGCGGTAAGTGTATTGATGACAGCGGTGGCATTACTGGGCTTTACTCAGGCGCAAAGCGTGTGGATATTGGCGCTGCTTGCAATCCCTCTAGGACTTGGGGCGGGATCGGTTGATGCAGCACTGAATAACTTTGTGGCGATCCATTACAAGTCAAAACACATGAATTACTTGCACTCATTTTGGGGGGTAGGGGCAACAGCTGGTCCACTTATTATGGCGGCTTTTTTGAGTCAACAAGAAGGGTGGCGCAGTGGGTATACAACCCTATCTTATGTGCAATTTGCGCTCGTGGTTGTGTTGTTCTTATCATTACCACTCTGGAAACAAGCTTTAACGTCATTGCAAACGACTGATGATCAGCCCGCAGGATTAGTGACCAATGCGAGCGCATTAAAAATGAAAGGGGTAAAGCTTCAGCTTGTGATGTTCTGTTGCTATTGCTCACTTGAAGCGGGAGCAGGACTATGGGCTGCCAGTTATTTAACGGAAGAGAAAGGGGTTGTACCTACGGAAGCCGCATTTTGGACTGCGATGTACTTTTTAGGTATCACGGCAGGCCGATTTGTTTGCGGCTTTATCGCAGATAAAGTGAAAGGTGAAACGTTAATTCGCAGTGGTATTATTACTATTTTTATTGGTGTGATTTTATTGTTAATGCCTCTTTCACCATTGTTCGCCAAAATAGGGCTGATCCTGATTGGCTTTGGCTGCGCACCCATTTACCCCAACACGATTCATCTTACACCTCAGCGTTTTGGCCAGGCTGCGTCACAAGCTATTATCGGGTTATCGATGGCCTTTGCTTATGTGGGAACCACCTTGTTTCCGCCGATTATTGGCGCTGTAGCCTCAACATTCTCTTTCGTCATGTTCCCCGTTATTTTGCTGGCATTCAGCATCATGATGTTGATGACGACAGAGCAGCTAAAGCGGTTAGCGAGCAACGAAGAGGATTTAGTAACCGCGGAACAAGTATAAATCGTGATAATAATGAGGAATGCCATTTATAACCTTGAGTAAATGGCGTAATTCTGTTTTGGCGTCATAAAAATATCTTCCATTGATGAACGAAGACAATGGTGAAAATGTTTAAAGTTAACAAGGTATGGACTAGCAAAAGGCCAGTTGACTGGCCTTTCAATTCGTTGTGACTACGTCGTTGTGGTTGAGGATAAGATTGCTCGCCATTTCTTGATATTTTCTGATGCATTATTGTTGGCAAAAATAGCGCTGCCAGAGACAACGACATGTGCACCATGGTTTATGCATGCTTGGGCGAGTTCAATGGACATCGATCCATCTACATTAATGATCTTACTCATGAGGTTGCGCTTAAGCAGTTTATTGAGCTGATCCAGTCGTGTGATGAATGCATTATCCGTCATCTTCGTACCCGTTCTTGGATCTAACGTTAGTAGTTGAATCATTTCAACACTGGGTAGTAGGGGTACGAGTAAGTCGAGATTGGTATCCGGACAGACGCTGATACCGCGAATGATATTCTTCTTTTGGTTTTGATATACACAATGTCTAGATCCCAATATTGATAATGTGCTATCCAAATCATTACATGCTTCATATTGAAGTGTGATGATGTGTGCTCCTGCATCAGCACATTGCAAAGCATGATATTGGGCGTGATTAACCATTAAATGGATATCGCAAATAAACTCAGGTGGCAGGAGGGGGCATGCCCACGCACCGACTGTTAGTTTCGGGACAAAATTACCATCCATGATATCAATGTGAAGCCATTCTGTTTGAGGTTCGAATGGTTGAAAAGTGGTGGCTAGCTGTTGCCAGTTAGCCGCCATCACACCGATACTTAACATGGAATGGTTATTGCCCATCGCCCATTTTAGAGTATTTGGTGTAGTCATATTAATCCCACATGATGCCAGTCAGTACCGTTTTGGAGCGATTACCAGTCATTAGGCCTTCAAGGTCTTTGACACATTGAAGATAATGCGGTGTTGTTTTGTGCTCAAGCATAGCGGCTTCATCACGATAAGCTTCATAAATGGTAAAGCGAGTTGGAATTTCTGGATCCTGTAATACATCAAACCGAATATTTCCTTCCTCTGCAATCGAGCCTTGTTGGTTTGGACGAAATGCAGCAATGAACTCATTTATTTTGTCTGGTTTTATATTGATTTCGACTAAAGTGACATGCATAAGTAATCCTTACTTGGCCTTAAGTTCTAGGAATAATTCATAAGCATGGCTGAAGTGCATGTTGTTATGTACGACAGCACGCACAGCTTTTATCATGGCAATAGGATCGTCGGATTGGAAAATATTGCGTCCCATATCTACCCCTGACGCACCTTGATCAATCGCTTTGTAACACATCGCAAGTGCATCTAATTCTGGTAGTTTTTTACCACCTGCAATAACGATAGGAACAGGGCATCCGGCGGTGATACGTTCGAATCCTTTCTCTACAAAATAGGTTTTCACAAACTGTGATCCCATCTCTGCAGCTAAGCGAGAAGCCAGTGAGAAATAACGCCAGTCGCGCTCCATGGCCGCACCTACACCGGTTACAGCCATTGTTGGAATGCCATAACGATTACCGGTGTCAATTAAATTAATTAGGTTAGTTAGTGACTTATGTTCGTATTCGGCGCCGACATAAATATTTACCGCCATGGCTGATGCATTTAAACGAATGACATCTTCAATGTTGACGGCAATGGTTTCATTATCAAGCTCTGGCTTATTGAGTGATAAATCATCATAGCGTGGGATAGGCAACATGGAGTTTGCGCCAGAGCAGCGTAATACGAGGGGTTTATTGGTATTAGCGGGTACGTTTGCACGGACTTGACCACGTGTGGCCATCAATACATCGGTATCTTCAAAGAGAGGTTTGATATTTAAATCAATCCGTTCTAATCCTGTTGTTGCACCTTGAAAATAGCCGTGATCAAATGCAAGCATCACGGTTTTTTTCGATACTGGATTAAATATTTGTGATAAGCGAGATTGCATACCCCAATCAAGTGAACCACAACCTTTTAGATCAAAATGTGGGTTAACCTGCGGTGTTTCCAAACCAAAATCTTTGCCGTCTTTGTGATCGTCTAAATCAGCCATTATAATTCTCCAAAAATGATGAGCTTAATAATGGGGCTAAGGTCTCTTAGCCCCTAAAATAAATTAGAAGTCGTGTTTATCGATATTATCGATGTGGAATACTGTCCGCTCTGGCATAACAACGATGCCATTGCCTTTTGCTTCATAGTCATAGCCTTGAACAGCGTTAGGGGATACGACGATTTTGCCTATTTGTGGAATATCCAGCGTATCACCAACGTTCATATCACCACTTCGAATTAATGCATGAGCAACGTGAACTGATATTTTGCCTTGATTGACGACGTCCCAGAGTCCAAATTGTTTAACTGTTCCGCGTTTAACATAAGGGCGCATGACATTCGGAGTACTAAAGCCGGTAATCGCGACATTAGTGACTTTTAGGTTTTCAGCAGCCTGAGCGGCAGCAGGTAGTGCATTCGCGTCAGGTGCAATGATGGCATCTAGGTCGGGGTAGGCTTTTAAGATATTTTCAGCGGTTTGCAATGATTTAGTCGCGTCATTGTAACCAAATTGGGTGGTAACCACTTCCCATTGCGGATGCTCTTTCGCAATTTTGGCTTTAGCCGCTTCAACCCACTGATTCTGATCTGTAACTGTTGGGCTGGAGTAGAAGAAAGCGATTTGCGCTTTTTCATCTGTAATTTGTGTCTTAGCCATGTCAATAAGCATACCGCCGAGCTGCTCAGGTGTTCCTTGACTGATATAGAGGCTACGGCATTCTGGTTTTGTATCTGAATCCCAGGTGAGAACTTTTACGCCGCGTTTCATGGCACGTTTTAAGGCAGGGCAAAGGCCATCTGGTGAAACTGCGGAGACAACAACGGCATCATAACCACGGTTTACAAAGTTATTTACAAGTTGAACTTGGCCTGTAACGCTGGGTTCTGTCGTTCCATCGTATGTGACATCAACGCCAATTGATTTACCGGCTTCTACCGCACCGAGACCACCGCTAGTAAAGAAACCCACACCCGTAAGTTTTGGTATGAATGCGACACTTTCTGCTGCATGAGCAACCGAACCTAACGCCATTGTTATAGCAGTTGCCAACACGACTTTTTTTAACATATTCGTTTTCATAAATCCTCCAAGGATTTTAGCGTGATATAATATGTGCTTTGTTGTACTAACTAATTGCTGTTCGTAATGTGTTCAATTGTTATTTGTTTCTTTATAGCTAATTTGGTTTTTAACCAGTTGGTGATGGACTCCTTATTAACGACGATTGATCGCCCAACCACGACAATAATTAATAAACCACCTGATAACGCACTTGAAATTTGATTTGTAACCCCCACCATTTGCAGTCCTTGTTGCAGGTATCCGACCATGAGAGCCGCAAGGGCTGTACCGATAACAGAACCCGCACCACCGTAGATATTGGCTCCGCCAAGAACGACAGCCGTAATCGCGGGCATTAAAAAGGAAATCCCAAGGTCTGAGCGTGCTGAACCGAAGTAGGAGACGAGTAATATTCCTGATATAGCCGCAAACAACCCCACCAGACCATAAGCGATACAGAGTGTAAATTTAACGGGAATACCACTGTATTGGGTAACTCGTGGATTTTGACCAATCAAATAGACATTACGGCCAATTTTTGTTTTATGAAGAATAAGTGAAATCACTGCCAGTGCTGTAATAAATACAACTAATGGAATAGGAAGTCCAAGAAAATCACTGTTCGCAAAATTAGTAAAACCATCTGGAAAGCCCCCAATCCCTTCATAACCAGTCGCACCAGACATACCCGAGAGCAATAAAGCACTGCCTCCATATAAGTACATGGTACCAAGAGTAATAACGAGTGGGTTGACACCAGTATAGAGAATTAATATCGCATTAATGACACCACACAGTAGGCCAACAGCAAGCGTGAGTATTACACATAATTCAATGGGTAAGCCAAGACGGTATACGACACCCAGTACGATGGCGCAGAGACCAATTGTTGAACCTAATGAAATATCGATCCCACCACTGACAATTACCAAGGTTAATGGTAATGCAACGATACCAATATAAATAAAATCACTGGTACTGTAGAGAAGCATATTAATATCGAGCATTCTTGGGTTTATTATTCCAAAGACAAGTATCTCTGCGATGATTAGCATAGCTAATGCACCTTCCCAATTGGCAAATTTACGCATATTCATAATATGGTTCCTATTTTGAATCGCTGGATTTGGCATCGTGACGAAAACGAGCATATTTTTGAACTTTAATTGCATTTTCGATTGAAACTCGCAGGCGACCATCAAAGACCAGAACGGAGAGTAATACCACGCCAGCAATGAAGTCATTCCACCATGCAGGTAAACGGAGCAGGACCAGAACGCCATCAATTAAGGTTAGGAAGAAGGCACCTAAAATCCCACCAATCACAGTACCAACGCCGCCCATGAGGCTAACACCACCCAACACGCAGGCCGCAATCGCTTTCATATCTAGGCCGTTACCCACAGAATTAGGCACAAACCCAATTTGAGAGGTAAAGACGATACCGGCCATCGCGGCCATAATACCGTTCATCGTAAAGGCAATGATGCGGGTTTTATCAACGTGTACGCCTAATTGACGTGCACCTTGTAAGTTGTCACCCACCGCATAAAAGTTACGTCCAAACTGTGTTTTTAATAAGATGTAGGCAAATGACACACCAAGTAAAATAATGCACCATCCTAAATAGGAGATCCCAATAACATTTGATGAGGATAAAATCTTAATTGATTCAGGAAGGCCTTCAATCCATTTTCCACCCGTCCAGAGCAACATTAAGCCACGGAATAATCCTAAGGTACCAAGAGTCGCGACGATGGCCGGAATTTTGCAGATGGCGACAAGGAATCCATTAAAAGCACCACATGTCGCTCCCACGGTTAAGGCAAAGAGACAGGCGACAGGCAGTGAAAATCCAGCATTGAGGGCGGTACCTACGGCTACTGCAGATAGCCCCATGGTTGAACCGACTGAGACATCAATATTACGGGTTAACATGACCATGGTGGCGCCAATGGCAAGTAGCATCAATACTTGTGAACTTGTAAAGACCCGAGTTAAGGTTGCCATTTCAAAATAAGAAGAATCCATGATTCCAAGAAAAACGAAAAGAATCATAATTGAGAATAGAACCGTGAATTCCCGATTATTTTTTATAAAATTAATCATGGTCTGAACCTCCAAAGGCTATTTTCATGATGTTATCGATATTGATTTGGCTCCCCGTCAATTCATCACTCTGCTCCCCCTGATGTAAAACGAAGACGCGATCAGACAATAATTCTATTTCATCTAAGTCTGATGAAATTAATAGCACCGCCACATTGTTTGCTGCGACGTAGCGAATAAGTTGGTAGATATCATATCGAGCCGAGACATCCACACCGCGAGTAGGCTCATCAATGATGAGAAGCTTAGGTTTGGCCTCTAAGCATTTTGCTACAAGTACTTTTTGTTGGTTACCGCCGGATAAGGTTCTTGCTGGTTGATCCGTTGCGGTAGTGCGGATAGACATAGCCTGAATATAATTATTTAATGTATCACGTTCAGTATCAGTGTCGATCCACAGTGCTTTATTGTTATGTACTAAAGAGCAAATATTCCAGCTGAGTGGTGCATCAAGGAATAATCCTGAAGATTGACGATCTTCTGGCAAATACACTAAACCCTGATTCAAACGAGACATAAAGGACGAAGATGAAATGTTATTACCTAAAAAGAATAACGAACCACTGTATTGCTTACGAATACCGCAAAGTGTTTCAGCTAGTTCTGTACGTCCAGCACCGACAACGCCGGCTAAGCCTAAGATTTCTCCGGCTTTAATTGAAAAATTGATATTTTTGAATCCTTCACCTGTTAAGTTATCTAATTTGATAACAATATCCCCTGGTGTGGTATCGCAAGCGACATCAAAATCAAACTCAGCAATATCATCATGATTGCTTTTATCAATTTTACAGTTTGGCGCGATGGCAGAGATAATTTGATCTGCCGTCACATTACTCATGTCGTCCGATAAGGCAATAATGCCGTCACGCATGACCGTGATTTTATCGGATACTTGCATGATTTCTGGAATTTTATGGGAGATAAAAACTAAGCCTACACCTTGATCTCGCAGTATTTCCATTTGGTTAAATAAGTGCTTTGTTTCCTTAGGCGTCAATGATGCAGTGGGTTCATCAAGAATTAATATTCTAGAATCTCTAATTAGCCCGCGCATGATTTCTACTAACTGTTGGTCAGCGACTTCCAGCATATTAGCTTCAACATCTAAATCGAGTGAACAGTTAAGCTCAAACATCACTTGTTTTAGTTTTTCTTCTGTCTGTGCATTGTTAGGTAGTTTAAAGGTTATATTTTCTCTTACAGTAAGACTGGGAAAGATGAGAGGCTCTTGTGGAACTAAGTAAATTCCTAATTTATGAGCATCAGTTGGGGATAAATTAGAGACTAGCTGATCACAAATACGAACTTCACCACCATCAGCTGTTAATAATCCCGCTATGATTTTCATCAACGTAGATTTTCCTGCACCATTTCCGCCGAGTAATGCATGAATTGAACCTTTATTTAGTGTGAAGTTAATATTCTTTAAAACTTCAACACCAGAGAACTGTTTAGACACTCCTGATACGTTAACGAGTGTGTCAGATAATGGTTGTTTGATCACATTAAGCATACCGCCTCCAAGCTTTTGCTTATCGCAATGGAAGTGAACATTTGTATTTTTGATTTCACTTTGTTGGATAATATATGTGCAAATCAGACAAATCTTGAACATTAGTCACAGAATAATTCAAATGTTCAATCTGTTGATATTTTGAACATCAATCACAGATTGTGATCGCAAATTGTACGAATATGGCCTAAATCGCAAGCAAAGTGTTCGTCTGGGGTGGGTTGTGGAAAAGAGTGATTTAATGTCAGAGGAAGAACAAGTAGCACGAGTTGCCTGGTTCTATTACCACGACAATTTAACTCAAAATGAAATTGGTAATCTTCTTGATTTGCCCAGATTAAAAGTTTCAAGGTTATTAGAAAAGGGACGTAAACAAGGCTTGATACAGGTAACCATTAATTCAAGATTTGAAGGATGCCTGTGTTTAGAAGAAAAAATTAAAGCATTATTTGGGCTGCAAGATGTTCGCATTATTCCTGATTATGATCCAACTGAAGCGAATATTTGCCACCGGGTGAGTATTGGTGCTGCAAATTTATTGATGCACCATTTAGTTCAAGGCCAGTTACTTGCTGTTGGCTTTGGTGAAACCATTATGGCAACGCTAAAAAATTTAGGTCGATATTTACATACCGAAGGCATTGATGTTGTTTCGCTTGCTGGTGGTGTGGGGTCGTACATGAAAGGTGTTGCTCACTTAGATGCGAGTTGTCGGGTAAATTTAGTGCCCGCACCACTTCGAGCGTCATCGGCAGAAGTCGCTAACATCCTTTATAACGAACCGAGCGTATGGGATGTCTTGCAGTCGGCGATAACCGCAGATGTTGCAGTGATTTCTATTGGCTCTATTTCACAAGGTGATAATGCCACGATGTTTCAATCTGGGTATATCACACAAGCAGAGCAGAAATTACTGCAGCGAGGCGGTGCGCAAGGTGACATTTTGGGATATTTCTTCAATGAAAATGGAAAAGTACTCGAAGATGAAAAAATTCATCAACAAATGATTTCAACTCGTCCTGAAAGGCTACGTGAGATCCCGTATGTTGTTGGTGTCTCAGGAGGACAGATTAAAGCAGAGGCAATACTGGCGGCTTTAAATGGTGAGTTTATTGATGCACTTGTTACCAATGAAGCCACAGCAATAAAGATAATTCAATTAGCTGAAAAAAGGTGAGGCTATGGATGATGAATATCTACTGGCGATCGATGCAGGAACCGGCTCAGTCCGTGCTGTGATTTTCGATACGCAAGGGCAGCAAATTGCGGTAGGTCAGCGGGAATGGATACACAATGCAGTGGCTGGTGTTAAAGGCTCGATGGATTTTGATTTGGTTCGTAATTGGCTCTTAACATGTGACTGTATTCGTGAAGCTATTGCAACTTCCAACCTTGATGCAACGCAGATTAAAGGTGTATCAAGCTGTTCAATGCGTGAAGGGATAGTTGTTTATGATAGAGATAAACAACCGATTTGGGCATGCGCCAATGTTGATTCACGCGCAGGTGAACAAGCGATATCGCTTAAATTCTTGCAAGATGAACAGTTTGAAGAGCATGTTTATCATGAAACGGGACAAACTTTTGCGTTAGGCGCTGTTCCTCGGCTGTTATGGTTGAAGCAAAATCGCCCCGATTTGTATGATCGTGTTGCTTACATTTCAATGATCAGTGATTGGATTGGTTACAAGCTCTGTAACAAGATTGCTGTTGACCCATCTAATGCGGGAACGACAGGGATCTTAAGCCTTAAGTCTCGGACTTGGAATTCGGAAATTTTGACTTGTGCCGGATTGAAAACAGAGATGCTTCCTGAAGTACTTGAAACAGGAACCATGCTTGGTGGCGTAACAGAACAGGCGGCAAGGGAAACTGGTCTTTGTATAGACACACCATTTGCGATGGGGGGCGGGGATGTACAATTAGGTTGTCTTGGATTAGGTGTTGTTCGCCCGCATCAAACGGCGGTACTTGGCGGTACATTTTGGCAGCAAGTGGTTAATTTACCAGATCCCATGACTGATCCTGCGATGAATGTTCGCGTTAATCCGCATGTTATTCCTACTCTAGTACAGGCTGAATCAATTAGTTTCTTTACCGGGTTGGTTATGCGCTGGTTTCGTGATTCTCTCTGTAATGAAGAAAAAACGGCGGCATTACAACAGGGGAGAGATGCTTATGAGATTCTAGAAGAAATGGCGCGAACCATCCCCGTTGGTTCATATGGCATCATGCCTATATTTTCAGATGCCATGCATTATAAAAAGTGGTATCACGCTGCTCCGTCGTTTGTAAATCTTTCAATTGATCCTGAGCGTTGTAATAAAGCAGCAATGTTTCGATCATTGGAAGAAAATGCCGCCATTGTATCAGCTTGTAATTTGAAGCAAGTATTTGAGTTTTCAGGAGCAAAGCCTGACTATATTGTATTTGCGGCTGGTGGTTCGAAAGGAAAACTGTGGAGTCAAATATTATCTGATGTTACGGGTATGGAAGTACGTGTTCCGGTTGTAAAAGAAGCGACGGCTTTAGGCTGTGCAATCTCTGCTGGTGTCGGTGCCGGTATTTACGCTGATTTGGCTTCAACGGGAGAAAATCTTGTACAATGGGAACATACGTATTTTCCAGACATGGATAATTATGAATGTTATCAGAGCATTAAAGAGTCCTGGATTAAAATATATAAAGAACAATTAAAGTTGGTGGATGAAAATTTAACGGCCTCTCTTTGGAAATCGCCTGATTTATAAGGATAAAATTATGATCAGAACTAGTGAAAATGACCATGAGTATCGCTGTGTCGATCACGGACCGAAATATTTAGTAAAAGATAAAAACTATGATATGGGTGTGGTTGTATTAAAGCCCGGCCAAGAGTTTGATAAACATTACCATGCTATCGCAACAGAAAGTTTTTTGACTATAGCAGGTGAGGTTCACATGCATGTTAATGATCAAATACACGTTCTAAAAGAAGGGGATGTATTATGTTGCGAGCCAAATGATTCGCATTTTGTTATCAATAGAGGTTGCGTAGACTGGAAAGCTGTTTTTATTAAATCTCCTCCTATTGTTGGTGATAGTATCTATGAAAATATGAGTCATAAAAAATAATTAAACGGTCATCTTGAAATACATTAACAATATATCAAATCTTATACTTTATTGTGATTCTTGTTTAATTTTAGCCTAGTTATGATAAGGCATGAAATTGTTTAAATATAAACGTCATTTATTTAACTACTATAAATAACATTGCGTCTGATTATACTCAGGCTCACTCTGAATCTTGAATCTTGAATCTTGAATCTTGAGGTGGCTTGGGTATATTTTTTTAAATGCATGAAATATTGGTAGTGCCTGAGCTTGTTGAATTGAAGGCTTCCTTGCCTTCACCATTAACGTAATAACGCGTTAAATGGCCTCTTCTATAGGTAGCAGATCTTCTTGCTTGTCTTCTTGGGAACAGGAAAGCTTATCAATCATTATCGCTATTACGCCATCGCCTGTCACATTACAAGCGGTACCGAAACTGTCCTGAGCTAAGTGGAGTACAATTTGCAAGGCAATCATTTCTTCGGTAAACCCAAGCATAGAACCTAGCAAGCCAACAGAAGCCATCACCGCACCGCCTGGGGCACCAGGAGCCGCTACCATCGTAATGCCAAGCATAGCGATAAATGGTAAAGCTTCGAGCAAACTAGGTACTGATCCTGCACCCGTCATGATGATGACGGCGACAGCCACACTGGCGATGCTGATCACTGAACCAGACATGTGAATGTTAGCGCACAGCGGCACAACGAAATTGGCAATGGTCTTTGATACGCCATTACGTTTCGTTTGTTGTAACGTTACTGGGATGGTTGCAGCTGAGGACATGGTACCAATAGCAGTTAAGTAGGCTGGCATCATAGTACGCAGGAGTTTAACTGGAGATTGCTGTTGAATAATACCCGCCGTAATAAATTGGAAAGAAAGCCAAAACCAATGCATAACAATGACGGCAAGCAATACAAAACTGAAGGTGTGCAAAGTCGCAAAGACGGTGCCTTTTACTGTCATATCTGCAAATACACCTGCAATATAAAACGGCAGTGCTGGAATGATGACCTTATTCAGCAAGAGTTCAATGATGCTGCACCCTTGGTCACTTGTTTTTTTTAGGTGATCCGAGTGGGTACTTGAGATCCCCAGTCCAAAAATAAAGGCAATCGCTAATGCCGTCATAATACTCATTATTGGCGGAATTTTTAGCTCTAGAAATGGTGTTAGGACTGTTTTCGCTTCAGGTAGTTTTCCGGCACCACTCAGCAATGCGGGGAATAGGCTCTCTGCAACTGTATATGCAAAAATACCTGCACCTAAAGTCGATAAATAAGATAGCCCGACCGTTTTTCCCAGTAATTTTCCAGAATTTCTAGGCAAGTTTGCAATGCCACTGGTGACGTAGAATAAGATCAATAAAGGGATGGTAAATTTAATTAATTCACTGACTAAAAATTTAGCCGTAATCATCACTCTAATAATCATATCTGGAGCGAACATACCCATTAGTATGCCTATTATTATTCCAGATAGTAACTTAATAATTAAGTTCATATATTAACCTCCAGTTTGTTATTTAGAATCTGATGATGAAACATCAATAAGTGCCAGTAATAATTGACAGTTTTAGATTCAAGAATTGTCAAAATTAATTTGTGTTGGGTCATAACAGTGGAAAATAAACACGTATTATCGACGCCAATTACTTAATTTTATTTACAACATGATGGCATAAACGAGAGATGAGTTGCTTAGATCAAAAGATTCTAGCTTTGCTTCTCACCCTTCATTGGCCGATTCAGGGTTTGACAAACTAGACGTTCACCAAATAAATGCAAACAAAAAGTGGGTTATAATAAAACAATCGATGTTCAACTGAATATTATTTAATGTAATCGCCTTATTTTGAATAAAATCCACCATGCGCTTATTTATTGAACGAAAAGCACCAGGGATTTTCACCGGCGCTAGAGTCAGGATGGCATGGGGCGGTATATTATGTCAGGTAAATATTGGTGGAGATGCCTCCACTCTGTCGCAATATCATACAGTGATTTTGCGTGCTTACTTAACGATATATATAGTTGATCGCTATTTAGCTCTCTAATGTTTCCTTGATTTCATCAGAACTGAAGCCATGCGAGTAGAGGTAAGCATAAGCTTTACTCTTATCTTTTGAATTGGCTAAATCAAAGCGTTTTTTCGCTAAGCGTAACTGGCAGTTTTCATAAAAATCGATAGTGCCATCACGCTCTAGTTTATCTATTTGTTCATCAAACTGTGAAATATCAATCAGTTTTTGCTGTAGTTCTCGTCGAATCACAGACTTGCCTTTTAGCTTACGCGCGAGGCGCTCAATCTCTTTTACAATATCGGTCTTATCTGCTTTGATTTGCATTTTTGATGGTAGTGTAGAAGCGACTGGGTGAGACTGAATTGCTTCACGAACATCTGATGACTTAAAGCCATACTTAGTTAATGTTGCATGCAATTTATCACTCGATAATGAGTATAACCGCATGTTTGCTAATCGATTATTGAGCAGGGTAAGCTCACAAATGTTATCGCGATGAATCACATACCAAATCGCGTCATTAATTACTGATTCGTTAATGCCCTTGTCTTTCAATCTAGACAGGATGAATTGGCTGCCTTTCTCCGCGCTGAACGCCATCTCCGCAAAGTTGATAGCAAAGTTTTTGTCTGATTTTAAATAACCACGCTCAATCAAATCATTGAGTACTGTTTCTATCCACTCTTGGTTGTCTGTTTTTGCGACGAGTTTCTTTCGAAGTTCATCAATAGTTCTGTCTTTGGCTTCCAGATGATAGAAAGCACTGCCATACACATTATCAATGGATTTAGCTTGCTTGATAGGACGTTGGCTTAGCATGAGGGCCTCAGATGATGGCAGAGAAGTATTAACTTGACTGTAAAGCAGATCATTATGGTTTGCGAGAGATATATAAGATTCACATTTGGGTAATCGCTTAAAGGGGGTATATACCGAGAATTTATGGAAATGGTTGAATGTTTATCTAAGGTTGATTGTTTGTTAATGGTTTGACTGTTTTGTCACCCTGTCATCTTTGCTACAATCTCGCGCTTGCTTTTAAAGGAGGTTAAATGAAATTACTGTATTGGTTAGATGAGTGGTTAACTCACTCACGTTCACAGCAACAAGCGCAATTGCCAATGTCTGGGGGAGATCTAGTTGGTGATGTGTTTGTAAAATATGAGTTTGTTGATGTGAATAAACCCTTACTATTCATGTTTTCTCCTGCTGGTACCAATATACAGGAACAAGATCTTCATGAGGACTTTGCCCCTTGGGGTTTCCGTCTGGCGCAAAAGCAGCAAGTGAATATTATTGCTTTTCAGCACTTAGGTAAAAGTAATTGGTTTCGCAACCGTAATTTGATCTTCTTTCTTGAACAACTATCAACTTTGCTGGACCCTTTCACTTATCGGCTAGGTTATGGATTGAGTCGTGGTGGGTTTGCTGTTGGAGCCTTTGCAAATTTGCTACAGCTTGATCAGGTATTGTTTTTCCACCCAGTCAGCACCAAAAATAAGCAGATTGCACACTGGGATGATAGAACCAGTACAGAGATAGCACAGCAGTTTGATTGGGAAGGGGATTATCACGATCTGAACTTGGGCAAAGCCAAGGGGTACATCATTTACGATCCCACCAATAACATTGATCGCTTGCACGCCAAACGCTATCCAGAGCTAACCCATCTGCGGGTGTTCGGTATGGGACATGGCACTCATGCGACTTATCTGAACAAGTTTGGTTTCTATAAACAGGTGGCGGTGGACTTTATTCGTCACCAGAAAATTGATATTGCCCAGTTTCGTCAGCAAACTAAAACGCTGCGATTTAAAGAAGACTATTATCAACGGCTTAATAAAGCCAATGCCAGTTCTGCGCATCGTTTAGGGTTGTTGAGTAAGGCCCATAATATCGTTATTGATGAGAAAGAGGCTCATGTACAAGAGCACCAAGCCCAAATTGATGTGCAGCCTCTGATCGATATTGCTCTAAAGCATCAGGAAGAGTATCCGCAGGATGCTATTCAACTGTTAGAAATGGCCCAGCAGCTGGTGCCTGACGATCCACTCGTAGAGCATAAACTCAAGCAGTTGATTTAGTTTTGATACTTACTTTGAGAGGTAAGTCATCAGATAATTACATGCTTATAATCAAAGGCTTAATTAGGTCTGCTTGATTTACGGCATAGTAATTTAAACGCCCCGTGTTGAATGGGGCGTTGCTTATTATGGTAAAAAATAGGTGTTGGGAATTGATGTCTTTTATCCTATGCCGCCTGACCAACATTGCTGATAATATAGAGCAGCTACATCACACTCCGAATAAAAACTAGGAAATATTCCTATATGGCATGTAAGTGCGTGTATGGTATTCTTTGGTGATCTTATGTCGATATATCAGTAAGTTATTAATCAATGAAAAAGCTAACATTGTCACTTAAAGTAGCATACAGTTATCTAACACTGTGTATTCTACTCGCTGCTGTTGGGCTATTTAGTTATAACCAAATGCTCAAATTAAATAATAATACCAAATTCTTCTCAGAGTCAGTTGTTCCATGTTTCTCCATTTTAAGCTCTATTACTACTGATTTTGCGGATTATCGTCGATATCAATATGTTATTTTAACCTCTCATGGAACAAATGAATATCGAGCTAATATTGAGGAAGCGGTCGCTCGGGCCTCTTTAGTTGATGCTGGCTTAGAGAAATATAAAACATTCTTGCTAGAAGATGATGAGCGAATTATTTTCAGAAAATTAGAATCGATATGGGAAGACTATAAAAAAGGCAACCAACAGGTTCTCCAGTTATTAGAAAATAACCAAGAAAAACAAGCTTTGACTGTTTTGGAAGAGACCCATAGTGAATATAAACAAATCCAACATCATTTAGATCAACTTGCTGATATTAACAATCAATGGGCAAAAGATGGTGTTGCTTCTTCTCAGAAAAGTCTTGATATTGCAATCGTAATTATTAGTATCTCAGTGCTAATTTCGATTGTTATTTCAATCATTATCGGGGTAAGTTTCTTAAGAGATATCCGCTACAAGCTTTCAATTATTACTAACAGTGCAACCAACATTCTTAATGGTAACTTATTACGTGATAACCTTTGTGAATCATTAGATAACAATGAATTTGCTAATGATGAACTAGGCAAAGTTGCTGATGCCATTCGCCAAATGAAAGCGAATTTACACCGTATGGTCTCAGATATTACCTCTGCAACTGAACAGCTTGTGAGTTCATCAAATGTAATGACAGAGATCTCTGATAAGTCTGCTGCTGGCATGGACATTCAAAAGCGTGAGTTAGCCCAGCTAGCCACAGCAATGAATGAAATGCAGTGTACTCTTCAAGACGTAGCGGCTAATACAGCGAATACTTCAGAAGATACTATTCAGGCAACAGAACTCTCTAATTCTGGTAAACACATTGTTGTTGAGACCCTAGGCAATATTGAACAAGTTTCTACTGAACTTGAACAAACCGAAGCATTAATTCAAAAATTAGAACAAGATTGTGTGGGTGTTACCTTAGTACTCGATGTTATTCGAGGTATTGCGGATCAAACAAACCTACTTGCACTTAATGCGGCCATTGAGGCTGCACGTGCTGGTGAAAATGGTCGAGGTTTTGCTGTTGTTGCTGATGAAGTTAGAACACTTGCTCAACGTACTCAAAACTCAACCGTTGAAATTAATGAGATTATCTCGCAGCTACAAGCCCGTTCAAAACATGCGGGTAGTGCTATGATTCACAGCTGTGAACGTATGACCACTTGTGTTGATGGGGCTCGAATGGCTGAGAATCATATTTCAGAGATTGCGCTTGCTATTGAAACTATTGCTGATCGTAATACGCAAATTGCAAGTGCCACTGAAGAACAGTCATCTGTTGCTGAAGAACTGAACCGTAATATTCTCAATATTAAAAATGTCTCTGATGATTTGGCCGAAGATGCACAGCAAGGTGAAGTTGCAAGCCAAGATCTAACAGCATTAGTTAATAATCTTCAGGGAATGACGAATAAATTCACCATTTAATATATCCTAAAAATTATTAACTTAATAAAGCGCTTTCCTTATGTTTAAGGAAAGCGTTTTTTTTGGATAAGTGTTTTTTTGATTTAATTATTATGATAATTACATTTCTTCCTGTGTGCGTTTTATAATATGCCATCTAAATCGACTTTACCTATACTCCCTTATTATCGAGCATGACAAAACAGAGGCGCTATACTCTGGTGGCACGGTGAGCAACTGACTGTCGACGATGAGGTAGGGTTGGTTAGCGCAGCTTTATCAGTGACTACTATCTGGGTATGCTCTGCTTTGTAGTCGGTTAGATTATCAATAATGTATTGACGTTATTATTGTGTTATGTGGGATTAATCAGCCACTTATGTATCAAATACTCACTATTACATTTCAAATATAACTGTATGCATATGAGGGATAATTGATGACACTGTGTGAGCTCTAAAAGAATAAAATATCCATTGCAATTGGATGTATATTAGAAAATCAGGAGAACAGTAATGTCAAAATGTCCCTTCAACAACACGACAGTTGTGAACCCTACGGTAAATCCGGGTAACGGTACATCCCCACGTGATTGGTGGCCAAATCAGCTAAAACTAGAGCTTCTACATCAACATGATCGCAAATCTAATCCTATGGGTGATGATTTTAACTACGCTGCAGAGTTTAAACAACTCGATCTTGAAGCGGTAAAACAAGATCTTCGTGATCTCATGACAGATTCACAGGAGTGGTGGCCAGCAGACTTTGGTCATTACGGTCCGTTCTTAATTCGTATGGCCTGGCACAGTGCAGGTACCTACCGCACCGGTGATGGCCGCGGTGGAGCGGGTACAGGTAATCAACGTTTTGCGCCAATTAACAGCTGGCCTGATAACGTCAATCTAGATAAAGCACGTCGTCTAATCTGGCCGATTAAACAAAAATACGGAAAGAAAATTTCCTGGGCAGATCTTATTATTCTAACTGGTAATGTCGCACTTGAATCCATGGGATTCAAAACCCTGGGCTTTGCGGGTGGCCGTGAAGATATCTGGGAACCAGAGCTAGATGTTTATTGGGGCAAAGAAACAACGTGGCTGGCAGACGATACACGTTACGAAAAAGACGATGAGCAGCGGGATCTTGAAAACCCACTCGCCGCAGTACAAATGGGACTTATTTATGTAAACCCAGAAGGTCCAGATGGTAATCCGGATCCTTTACTTGCGGCGCATGATATTCGTGAAACATTTGCACGTATGGCAATGGATGACGAAGAAACCGTTGCGCTTATTGCTGGTGGCCATACATTTGGTAAGACCCACGGTGCAGGTGATGCTGCTCACGTAGGTCCCGAGCCAGAAGCGGCTGATATCGCAGAACAAGGCCTGGGTTGGATATCTAGTTACGAAAGTGGCAAAGCCGGTGATACGATTTCTAGTGGTTTAGAAGTTACCTGGACAACAACCCCAACAGAGTGGAGTAATGGCTTCTTTAGCAGCCTATTCTATAACGAATGGGAACTGGAAAAGAGCCCAGCAGGAGCTTATCAGTGGGTTGCTAAGGGCGGTGAAGTACATCCTGATGCATTCGATCCAGAGAAAAAACACAAAGCGACCATGCTAACAACCGACATTTCTCTGCGCGTTGATCCTGTGTATGAAAAGATCTCCCGTCGTTTCTTTGAAAAACCACAAGAATTTGCTGATGCATTCGCTCGTGCATGGTTCAAGCTGACTCACCGTGATATGGGCCCTCGTGCTCGTTACCTTGGCCCAGAAGTACCTGCTCAAGAGTTTATCTGGCAAGATCCCATCCCAGCCGTTAATCACGAGCTAATTAAAGAAGCCGATATTGCAAAGCTGAAACGAGATATAGCGACTTCAGGTCTCTCTGTACGTGAGCTTGTATCTACTGCATGGGCGTCAGCGTCTACTTTCCGTGGATCAGATATGCGCGGTGGTGCTAACGGTGCTCGTATTCGCTTGTCACCACAGAAAGATTGGGAAGCGAATGAGCCCGCGCAGCTTGACAAAGTGATTAATGAATTAGAAGGTATTCAGGCTCGTTGCGAGAAAGTTGTCTCTCTTGCTGACCTTATCGTGCTTGCCGGTGGTGTGGGTATCGAAATGGCGGCGAAGAATGCAGGCCATGAAATAACAGTTCCATTTGCACCTGGTCGTATGGATGCATCTCAAGAGCAGACGGATGTTCATGCATTCTCTGTCCTTGAACCCATTGCTGATGGCTTCCGTAATTTTGAGAAGAAGAAATTCTCAGTAACGGCTGAAGAGTTGCTGCTTGATCGTGCGCAGTTACTAAAGCTGACAGCCCCTGAGATGACAGTTCTACTTGGTGGTATGCGTGTTTTAGATACTAACCATGCTCATACTCATTATGGGGTGCTTACTCACCGTAAAGAAGTATTAACAAATGACTTCTTCGTCAACCTACTTGATATGGCGACGGTATGGAAAGCAACGTCTGTTGATGAAGATATTTACATCGGTACAGACCGTAAAACGGGTGAAGAGAAGTGGACAGCCACTCGCGTTGACTTAGTGTTTGGTTCTAACTCACAGCTACGTGCGCTTGTAGAAGTTTATGCCTGTGCAGACGCTGAAGAGAAGTTTATCAACGATTTTGTGAATGCTTGGGTTAAAGTCATGAACGCAGACCGTTTTGATCTAAACAAATAAATACTGAGTACGTTATTTAGCTACTTAGCTTAAAAAAGCGCCCTTTGGGCGCTTTTTTTATGTTGAAAAACCATATTTTGTATAACGCAAGTGCTAAGAAATACCAGCAAAAATCATTCAGTGTCTGCTATGACAATGAATATTATGAATATCTGTATATTTATCATACCAAGGTGTTACGTATTTCATCTTTTTTCTTTTCTTTAGCTATCTTATATTATTACTTATAATTCAGTTACTTATCTTAAAGGTGCAAAATAATCTTGATTTAAATTTAATCAATGAGAATGAAAATGGTTATCACTTTCTTTTCGTTGCTTCGTAAGTGTGTCAAAATGTAACAAGTTCTCATTCTCGTGAATGTTGTGGACGCAACCTTGTTGCATTTGATATGGATAAGAAGAAGGAAAAGCCGTGAAGAAGTCAACGTTAACGCTTGCCATTACTGCAGCCGTTTTTGCCTCAGCTGCGAGTGCCGCAGCTCAAGTTAAAGTTCTGGATAAAACCCACCAACCGGCAGGAAATTTTTTAGCATATACTGAGTTTGAACTGTCAGGGGAGCCTTTGGCGGAATCGCTAGGTTTAGATCTTGATGTGTTAGACCCAAATATTGCGAATGATCCAACTCCATTTGATTTTGCCGCGGGTATTGAAAGTTACGAATACTCAGAAGAAGCGATGTACGCGTTGAACTATCAATCACAGATGGGGCCGCACCTTGTCAATGGTCCGGTTAACCAAGCGCGTGGCGGTAAACTTGTCGATTTAGGTCAGCGTGTTATTGAAATGGCAGCTGCAGTAGGGTTTCCTGCAAGTGAAATCCCACAAAATATGTACCCAATTTCGATTCCGTACGTATCGGGTAATCCTGAATTTGTACAACAACCTGACACAACAACGGTTAACGGCGACGAAGTAGAAATTACCACTGCTAGGGGTAACAGCAAAACCGTTCAAACAGTGGTGCCCGCTTATTTCCGTGACTACAAAACATTGGCCTGGGATGAAACAAGTTTTGATAAGTCTTTTAATCCAGCGGCGACTGGCGGTATTTTGCTAAAAGAAGTGATGTGGTCACAAGATTTCTTAGGTGGCATGCACGTTACTACCACGGACGAGGAAGTTGAAGCGCAATCTGCGACTATGGATCAAGACGGTAAGCATAGCTTAGGCGTGTCAGCCGCTGATGGCTTTAACGGCATGATGCTGACAGAAATGTCGATTGATAAGCTACTTATCATGCAACAGCAATTGGGTTTTGATGGTAAAAAACTGGGTGTAGCGTTTGGTCCTGACTATGATCCGGCGAAAAAGCCAATCTGGTTTGCTCATAATGTCGCGGTGACGGAGGGTGAGCAAAATGGTGTTAAGTCCATTGCTAAGCTGAAGGTAACAGATGGTTCATCAACGCTGCGTGATACCTGGTCAACATTGTGGCCGGTTGCTGAGTTCTTTGCATTTAGTGATCAGCGTGAAGCAAACAGCGGACAAAATGCTGCATTCTTAGCGGTATTCGATGGTGCTCCATTTGCAGCTGCACCAGCTGTTAACACCGATGCAAACGACAACAATGATGTGGTCTCCGATGATGCATTCTCGCTAGCCAATAATATTTCTAACTTACTGTTTAAAAATATTGCTGCACTTCATTACAACAAAGCGTATGGCACGTTTGTAACGGAATACAAAAACGGTAAGCAGGGCAATAAAGTTGACACTTATGATGCAGCATACGCGATTGTTGCGTTATCAATTTACCAACGAGCAAAAGATGCCTTACCTGTCGGTTATGCCTCTGCGGAATCGGGTGACGTGGATTTAAAAACCACTGCAGGCAAAGATGCGTTAGCGATGATCGAAGGGCAAGCTGATTTTATAATTAACCATCTAGTTAGTAGCAATGGTTTAGTCTTCGATGGCTTAACGATCAACAAAAAACTCACTCTAAATAAAGATAAATCACTGGATGCACAATTTGCAGCTATTCGTGGTTTAGTCGCGGCTTATTTGGCAACGGATGATGTGAAGTATAAGCAAGCTGCTCGTTCTATCTACCTTGCTGTTGAGAAGAACATGTTTGATAAAAATATCAACACATGGGCGGCAGTACCGGGTAAAGCCACTATTCATACACCATACACAGAAGCTGCCATCTCTGGTGGTCTGCGTGAAGCCATTCTTCACCTCAAAAATGAAGAAGGTGAAAATGAACCAGCACTCGAGCTGACAACACTGACAAACCGTTATGTAAGTTGGTTCCGCACAGTAATTAACGGTGGAATGCAGTTATCTGAGTGGATGGGCGACTCCGGTGAAAATCAAATTAAAGGCAGTCATTCAACGGATACCGATGAAGACGGCGTGCATCAAATTATCGCTGCGGGTGGCAAGTTTGGTACTGCAATGACAATGGCCAATAAAGCCAGTGTTAAATAATCAGTCATCATAATTTACTACGGTTCAGGCAGTGATTTCTTTCGCTGCCTGTGCCATTTAATTGTTTTGATTGTTTATTGTTCTTTTGTCGATAAGTAATAACGGTAGTGAGTAAGAATTGTTATGGCAGCACAAAGCGTGTCGGAACAGCTTTCGAAGTCCGGATGGTTTAATCAATGGTGGTTAAGGTTAGCTTATCACCATAAGTGGGCTGAATTTTTACTGTATATCATGTTTGTTAGTGGGGTATTGCTCTGGGAGCAGGTGGGTATTGTATGGCACATTGAACGCTGGTTACTGCTAGCGCATATGCTTGCTGGGGCAACGTTATTTTCTCTCATTGTCGGGGCATTTTGGGGAGCACACCGTCGTCTGATTGTTAACAGCAACAAGCCTTTTCTTCGACAAACAGGCACCGTGATTGAGTGGCTATTGATTGCGTGCAGCCTTAGTGGTTTCTACCTGTTTTTTTATGGAAACCCAGGCAACACTCTTGGTGTTGTAATTCAAAATATCCATTTCTATTCATCTTGGTTATTGGCTCCATTGGTGTTTCGCCATGCAATGCGTTGGAGCGTGTTAAACCTATCGAAATTGCTCAAACGATGAAAAATAAAAATCCTGTGGGGAAAGCATGTTAGCCAGTTTTTTAATTACGTTGCGCGAAGGGCTAGAAGCCTTTTTGCTTGTAGGGATTGCCTTATCCTACCTTGCTAAACTAAATGCGCGTCAATATAACAAATATATCTACTTAGGGGTTTTTGTCGGTCTTTTGCTTTCAATGTTGGTCGCGGTTGTTTTTCAAGTTGTCGTCGATCAGTTTAGCAACGAGCTATACCGTCACTATTTGATGGCAGGGATCCTCACCTTCGCTACTGTGGTGTTGACATATATGGCGATCTGGATGCAGAAGCAAGCCAAAAATCAAGTTGCACAAATGCAGCAAGATGTCTCTGATATGGTCAGTTCAGGTAACTTATTTGGCTTAGTCTTCTTGTCACTGTTGGCGGTATTACGGGAGGGATTTGAGACGATTTTATTTTTCTCTGCCTTGATGTATTCCAATTTTGGTGAATTTAGCACGCAAGATGCTCTGATTGGTGCGGTGGCGGGGTTACTTCTTTCGTTGGCGATTGTTTGGTTGATGTTGCGAACGACCCGTAACGTGCCACTACGTTCTTTTTTCCGTTGGACCAGCCTTCTTATTATTGTCATTGCCGCAGGATTATTATCGTCGGCGGTGAATATGCTGCAAGCGGCACACATACTCCCCATCATTCATGCTCAGCTTTTTGATGTATCCAATGTTCTTGATGATCGTGGCGTCTTCGGGACTTTTTTACGTGCCTTGTTTGGTTATAACTCTTCACCGGGTTTACTGCAGTTAGTAGTTTGGGGTGGCTACATGGTGACATTTATCTTTTTCTGGAATCGAGGTTATAAGCAAGCATGACGACAGTCGCTAAAAATAAGCACGTGGCAGTATTGGGCGCAGGGCCTGCTGGTTTGATGGCCGCATGGGAGCTGGTAGAAGCCGGTTACCAAGTGACGATTCTCGATCGTGATGATCATGTCGGTGGAATGTGTGCAACCCAGACATTCACGGGCCAACATGGTGAGTATCGATTTGACTTTGGTGGTCACCGTTTTATTACCAAAAACCCAAAGTTATTGGCTTTTGTTGATTCACTTATGGGCGAAGAGCTGTTATTTGCCCAACGTAAAAGCGTCATTCGTTATCGTGGTCGTATTTACCAATATCCATTGGCGCTGGTGGATTTAATCAAGAATGCACCATTACCATTATTAGTGGGTGGAGCGGTCGATTTGGTTAAGCAAATGTTTAAATCCAAGCCTCAAGATCAATCATCGGTAAGTTTTGCTGAGTGGATTGAAAGCCGCTTTGGCACCACCTTGTATAAACATTTCTTTGAAGGTTATACCGGGAAATTATGGGGTATCGATCCGGCATTTTTATCTGGTGATTGGGCGTCGCAGCGCATTAGCTTAATGGATTTGAAAGATGTTGCTCGCCGCTTATTACCGGGGCGTCGATCATCAGTTCGTACTTACGCTCGCCAATATCGTTATCCGAAATGGGGTTTTGGTCAGCTGTATACTCGGCTTGCGGAAGAGCTGGAAAAGAAAGGTGTCACGATTGTTTTAAATAGTGATGTATGTGGTTTGACAGTCAATACACATCAGCAGATCGAGCAAGTGAAATACCAGTATCAAGGTGAAACGAAAACACTTGAATGTGAACACGTCATTTCAACCTTACCGCTACCGCTGATGTGTAAGCTAACAGGATTCGAGAGTGGCCTGGAGTTTCGTTCATTGCGCTTTATGAATATGCCAATGGAAACCCAAGATATTTCAGATAATACTTGGCAATACTTATCTGATCCTGAGCTGCTTGGTACACGGCTGCAAGAGCCTAAGCGCCGATCTTCATTTATGGCACCCAAAGGGCGTTCATCAGTGATGATTGAAATACCATGTAATAAAAATGATGATGTTTGGAATATGGATGGCGCTCGTCTGCAACAACGCGTCTTGGCTGATTTGGCTTCGTTAGGGATTGAGCCGCAGCTTGCAACCGGTGAGTACTTTACCTCGTACACCGAACATGCCTATCCATTGATGGATATGACATATCAAGCGAAACGCGAAAAAGCGATCACTCATCTTTCGCAATATAGCAATTTAATCATGACCGGTCGTCAGGGCACTTTCCGTTATATTTTCACCGATACTGCAATGGAAATGGGCATGATGGCTGCGCAATCTGTGATTGATGGTAAAGACCGCCGTCGTGAAATTTTCGATTTCCGCAATGAAAAGACAGTCATTGAAGTCCAGAGTGTTGCATAACAAGTCAGGAGGAGTAGGGATGAAACGACTAGGAAATACGACATTACTAATGCGAACCTTGATATTTGGCTTCGCATTATTGGCAAGTTCAATGAGCTACGCCTACTCGTATGCTGCTGCGGGTAAAGAGCCGGTAATTGATGGGCGTGAAGCTATTTTTGCGGCTTTGAGCCAGCAAGACTTTGTTGCGGTACAGCAAGCTGTGGATGGTTTAACCAATGAGTTTACTTACTTGCAAAAAGAGCACCACATCGATTTGATTACGCCTATGCAAGCTGCTGTTGCCGCTAAAGATGCGCAAAAAGTAGAAGCCGTGATGGATCGCGCTGTGGTTGAAGAGATCATTCGTCGCTTAGAGGGCGCGGGAAAAAACTTAGCGGATTACCAAGTTGCGAAAGTACTGGTTGTGAAAAGTAAGCTATTTCTTGATTTGATCGCACCCAAGTTGGATGACCAAGATCGCCAGCAAGCAGACTCCGCGATTCAAGGTGCATTGAAAGCGATTGGTAATCCTGGTGTATTCGGTGTGGGACAAGCACCTGCTGATCCAGATGTATTTACCCAGCAAAGTCAGTTGTTGATTGATGCGATCAGTACATTACACCAGTAAGGCCGTGAGGCAAGGGTGTGTACTGGTCGCCATGCTGGCTTATCTTCTGTGGTGGCACTGGATAGGGAATTTTCCGCTGGATTTGAGCAGTGACGATGCGTTGAATTTTGCACGTGGTGTCGAACGCTTTTCTGTGTTGGAATTTCGACCTCACTTCCCTGGTTACCCTGCTTTTGTTGGTTTTTCTCGATTTGCTGCGTTATGGGTTGAGCCGAATACAGCAGCTATATGGGTATCACTAGTTTCTGCAGCATTGATCCCTTTGGTTATCGTCCGCTTGATTTTTTTGTGTTCGTATTCTTTGGTGGCAGCAACGATTGGCGGTGTATTGATCCTGACACAACCATTATTGGCATCGATGGCCTTGAGCGGTTTATCAGACGCCACAGCTATTTTGTTTCTGCTGCTGGCTTTGGTGGCGGCAGTACAAAAGCAATATTGGCGTACAGGAGCGTGGTTGGGCCTAATGCTCGCGACACGGCCGTCTTACGTTGTGCTCGCATTGGCTACGGCAATGGTTCCATGGTGGCAAGGTGTTCATCGTAAGACCGGTGTAAAAGGTGTTCTTCAGGATTACCTTAAAGCGGGTGTGGTGATTATCATTGTTGGGATGATCTGCCTAGTCTTCATTTGGGCTCATGATGGCGTAGCTTATATCGATGAAGGGATCCGCTTTACGCAGGGTCATTTTGCAATATGGGGCAATACGGTCGAAGGTAATGATGCAACGCTGCGGCAGTGGTTAATGGCGTTATACCGTGGTTTTGGATTGCCTCTGTTAGTGGGATTCGTTCTTTCCTTGGTAGGCGTAATCATCGCTGTGAAAAGGCAGTCAACGAAAATTCAAGATCGCGAAGCTGTATTCGGTGAGCAAATTGAGTCGGCCAATTTAGCTGCTTTAGTCAGCGTGGCCATACTGTATTGGATGTGGATTACCATAGGGCAGAATCCCGATAACTTACGTCATTGGGCTCCCGTTCTGTTGCTCTTTATCGTCGTGATTTCGGCACAGCTATCTGTATCTTCATCGTATAAAAAGGTGCAGTTGGCCGTGATTCTCACACTGGTTTGCTATGAAGGCGGACGTAACCTCGAGATATTGTCTTCAGCCTTGCACCAGCGTCAAGCGCCAATCCAACAAGCAATAACATGGATTCGAGAACAGCCACAGATCAAAGTGGTGGGTACCAATTACAGCGTGAATTTATTACGTACGCAGCTTAAAGATCGAGCCGTGTATGACATGTTTTATCCCAGCAGTGAGCGCGCGTTGCAAATGTATGCACAACGAGAGCTTAACAGCGCGTGGCGTTTATCTGGCGTGCCATTAAGTGGGTATAAGCTGCAAGCTCAGTTCCCGCCCAGATTTATGGGCGAAAGACGTCTTTTTTTATATCAGATAAGCCAGTAATGAAAGCGGCTTATTTGACGGTATGTGAGTGTAAAGGCCAATGAAGTTTAATTGTAAATACCAGCCTATTAACCAGTTTATTTTATTGATTATCGTGCTGTTTAGTCAGCCCGGATTGGCGAGCGAAAAAAGCAGTTCAATGCTTTTTAAAAGCAATAAAACTCAGATTGTTAGTGCGAATTTCGATGCGGGGAGTGTAAGCCTGCTCAATTGTGAAACAGGCGCCATAGAAAAAGAAGTGACGGTTGGTCGCGATATTCGCCGCATAGCACTGACAAATGATGATCGTTTGCTGCTGGCGACGGATTATCTTAATGATCAAGTGGTGTTATTAGATGCAAAAACACTAGCTACTAAACAAGTCACTAAAGTTCCGTCTCGTCCATTTGGTGTGGTATTTGATGCGCACAATCAGCAATTTTATGTGACCAGTTTTGAGCGTGATAAGTTATTAGTAATTGATAAAAATGGCATAGTCACTCAAACGTTGGATACCGCTTCCACGCCACGAGGCTTAGCATTGACTGATGATGGCCGTCTGCTGATCACACATGCGTTATCTGGCGAAGTATCAATCTATGACGTGACTCACTCTGCGCCACAATTGACTAAAGTCGTTCAACTGGTTGAGACACCAGAACATCCGGAGCAAACAACGCCTCAAGGTAAGCCGCGGTTATTGGATAACATAGTGATCTCTCCCGATGGTCAGCAAGCATGGCTTCCGCATGTTCTGTGGTCTTTAGGTCATGATTTTCATTTTCAATCGACCGTATTTCCAACGGTGTCAATATTAGATTTGGAACCGGGTAATGAGCATGAAGTCGTTGATGAGCGTAAGCAGCTATTTAAACAAATTAATATTATTGAGAGCGGTAACCGTATTCGTATCGTTTCAAATCCGCATGATGGTGTGTTCACCGATGATGGTAAAAAAGTCATATTTACCTTAGCGGGATCAGAAGATTTGATGGTATTTGACTTATCACGCCAAGGTAAGAAAAACAAAAACCGTCATCGCCGTAAGAAATTTCAAGGTGGGGTGAAAGTAACTCAGATTTACCGCAATGTACCAGGTAATAACCCTCGTGGCATTTTGGTTACAGGTCATGAGCTATATGTACAAAATGCGATGTCACTTGATATTGCTAAGTTTGATACCGGACCTGCTGGGCCATTTGCCAAATTGAAGCTAACTAAAGCAAACTTTGCAAATCTTGTCAGTGTTGATCCTCTGTCTAAACAGCTGCGTCAGGGGAAAACGCTATTTAATAGCGCGAACATGGCGGACAATCCCAAATTCCCCATGGCGGGTGACTTTTGGATGAGTTGTAATTCATGCCACCTTGATGGTTTTAACTTTACCAATCGTCAATTGATGGACGACGGGAAAAAAGATCGATTCAAGAATGCGTTAACGGGTCACGTTGATGTACGCAAGATGATTGCGGGTGACCCTGTTGGCGCTTACATTGATATTATTCAAAAAACACAAGGTGGAATGGGAGGGGATCCGCGTGAAGAAAAGAGGCCCCCCGTCAGTGTTGAACAGCCGCCGTTAGAAGCGGTAAAAATGATGATGGCATTGAATGAGTATGTTCGTTCATCAGAGAACCTGCCTTATTTATCAACATGGTTGCGTCTGGATGATAATAAGCGTTATACCCATCCTGATGAGTGGGTGAACTCCGCAGAGTGTTCCGATTGTCATACGACAATTTACGACCAATGGGCGGATTCGAATCATGGAATGAATATGGATCATCCATATTACCGATTCCAGGAAGATGTTGCAGCGCAGAGTGAAGGTGAGGAGTTCCGTGTACTTTGCCGGGGTTGCCATGCACCACAAATGGTCATCAACGGTGACAATAAACCGTTATCTGATTTTGGTAATATGCGAGAAAAAGGGGGGCAGTCGCTTAAAGAGGCATTTGCGCATGGTAAATCAGTGAGCGAGCGAGGAACGGGGTGTGTGTTCTGTCACCGCGTCACAAAAGCTGAAAATGCGGGTGGTAATACTGATATCACCGTTAACCTGAAAGATCGCGAAAGCTATGTGTTTGAAGATGTTAAAAACAACATGTTGAAGTGGCTGTCAGAGAAACAAATTAATGCCATGCCTGCCGCTCACAAGGCATCATATTCCAACCCTGATCTTTATCAGAGTTCGTTGTATTGTGCGAGCTGTCACAATGAATTTACTACAGGGCAGGGGGCTAATATTAATGATAATTTTGGTGAATGGCTTGCATCGCCGTTTAATGCACCCAATAACCCAGCCCAGCATAAAACATGTATCGATTGCCATATGACCCAAGATGTCACTAACTTTGATAACAAAGTGGGCGGGAAATCAACCACTAACGGGCCAATGAAATCAAACCTACGGTCACATCATTTGGTTGGTGGGAACTACTTCTTTACTGGGATGCGTAATCCTGAGCATAAGAAGATGAGTATTGATATTTTAAAAACAGCACTGCAATTAGCTGTCGTTAAGCAGGGTAATACCCTAACGGTGGAAGTGACCAATGTGAACTCAGGTCATGACATGCCGGGTGGCGCACGCCGTCAAGTTTGGTTAGAAGTGATTGCGACTGATGTTAACGGTAAGCAAGTATTCACCAGTGGCGTGATGCAAAATGGTGTGATCCCGAAAGATGCACGTAAGTTCGTGAAAGTAGGGGTTGATAAAGACGGTAAACCCGTCGGTCTTCGCTTCTGGCGGTATGTGAAAATCGGCAAAGATACTCGTATTAAATCGGGTGAAACCCGTAATGAGGTGTTTGAGTTACCGACTGATGCACAATACCCGCTGACTGTCTCAACCCGAGTGCTATACCAAGTGTTTGCCAAAGGGCTGACCGATAAAGTACGAGCGGCATATCCTGAAGAAAACATCCCGGATCCTGAAGTTATTGAGCTACAGAAAGTCGTGATGACATACACAAAAGTAGAAAATTAACTAGTTATATCAAAGCTCATCAAAGCGAGGGTAATGCTTTGATGAGCCTCATTGACCAGTTCTGGTCATGCATACTTCCTATCCCCATACTGTTATTTGATTGAATAACAATCATAAAATGTGAACTTTGACGCACTATTTTACATTAGCCATCTAAATTGTAAGGTTGTTTGATTTTGCTCAATTTTTTTCGTCGGTGATTCCCTAAGATATAAGCGTAATAACAATACTTATCATTTACACTACTGTTGGTGTTTAGAGCACACAATGTATGAAGGGTATTCAGGGCGGATCTTTAAGGAATGCGCTTTGAAGCTGGCAAGAATTACGACAGAAATGAGAGAGTTTGCGTATTTTGGTGATTAAATGATAACAGAAATAATTTTTATGTCTGTTTGAGCCACCTGCAGAGTAATCGCTGATGATCTACATTTTATCTGGGAAAATTGACAAATGTTTGGATTTAAAAAGAAGAATAAGAAACAAGAAAATCAAACAAAAACATTGTTTGGTGCAACTCTAAATACACAGCATAAGGTAAAGAGCATTATCCAAGATGATAAGGAAATGGCTTATTTCCTTAATACATTAGGTTGTTTTGAAGGTGAGCCTATTACTATTGTGTCTGTATTATCAGATACTTACGTAATAGCACTTAAAGATGCAAGATATAGTATTGATTCTGATTTGGCAAAAACAGTCGTCATCCACTGACCCGTATTTTTATAGAAAACAAGGTATTCCAGTACTACTTGAGGTGGTAGAGGTCGCGTTGAAAGCTTTTATAAAAAGGTAAAAGCTTTACTAACGTGAGGCCGAACTGTATCTCCAATTAGTTTTGGTTTCATACAAGGAGAGATTACATTGAAAATATCACTAGCAGGTAACCCAAATAGTGGCAAAACAACATTGTTTAATGCACTAACGGGTAAACTTGAACGCGTTGGTAACTGGGCTGGCGTAACGATTAGTAAAAAAGAAGCCCCTTTAAAGAAAGAGCTTTTAGCAGATAACAGTGACATTATCATTGTCGATCTGCCTGGGGCATATTCCATGTCCCCATTTACATTAGAAGAATCTATCACGAGAGATTACATTAAAAGTGAAAACCCAGACGTTATTTTAAACGTAGTTGATGCAACTAACTTAAGCAGAAGCCTTTTTTTTACCACTCAACTTTTAGAGTTAGGTATTCCTGTTGTAATCGCCCTTAATAAAAGTGACTTAAACAAGAATAGAAACTCACTGATCGACACCTCGACATTAAGTCAGCTTCTCGGATGCCCCGTTATCGAAACCGTTGCCCTAGAGCAGAAGTATGGTGCTTTTAACGACCTAATCGCGAAAGCAATTGAAGTGAGTGGCCAAAACCAATTAGCTCCTTTTACGCAGGAATGCGCAGACGTAAAAAATGTAGAAACCATTCAGACATTTGATGCAGAGCGTTTTGAATTTGTGAGGCAATTGGTTGAAAAAATTGAAAGCCGACAAGTTAGTAGTACAGAAAAAACTATTCATGATCAAGCGGATAGAGTATTGGCGCATAAGTGGTTTGGCCTGCCAATATTTGCTTTAATTATGTGGGGCGTTTTTTCAATTTCACAAACTCATGTGGGCCCGTTATTTGCTGATATTTTAGGTGGCTGGATCGATGCATTTTATGGTTTTGTACAGAACGCCATGGGTGAGAATGTGTCGCCATTACTCAGCGCATTGTTACTTGATGGGATCATCGGTGGTGTAGGTGCAGTCGTAGGTTTCCTTCCCCTGATCATGGTGTTGTTCTTTCTGTTGGCATTACTGGAAGATAGCGGGTATATGGCGCGAGTCGCGATCATCATGGATAGATTCTTTAAGAAAGTGGGCTTATCTGGTAAGTCGATCATCCCTATGATTATCGGCACGGGTTGTGCGATCCCTGGAATCATGGCGACGAGAACCATTCAAAACGAAAGACAACGTCGAACCACTGCAATGTTAACACCGTTCATGCCATGTGGTGCAAAGTTACCGGTTATTGCTCTATTTGCAGGAGTATTTTTCCAAGATGCAGCTTGGGTGGGTACAAGCATGTACTTTGCTGGTATTGGCTTGATCATTCTCGGCGCTTTGCTGGTAGTCCGAATTACGGGTGAGAAAAACACACGATCGTTCTTCATTTTAGAGTTGCCTGAATATCGCATCCCAAGCATCAAACTCGCTGTAACATCTACATTATCAAGAGCAAAAGCGTTTATCATAAAAGCAGGTACTATTATTTTGCTTTGTAATGCTGCGATACAAATCATGCAGACATTTACCTGGCAGTTTGAACTTGTTGCAGAAGGTGCAGAGAATACCAGTATCCTTGCAGGCTTAGCATCACCTTTTGCGTTCGTATTGATCCCTCTGGGTTTTGGTGCATGGCAGCTAGCAGCGGCAGCTATTACCGGTTTTATCGCTAAAGAAAACGTGGTTGGTACCCTTGCTGTTGTTTATGGCATTACCAATTTTATTGATACGGAAGAGCTCGCTTTAGTATCAGGCAGTGCAGATGTTGCAACAGTGATGGGGCTGTCTTCTGTCGCAGCGTTGGCATACTTAATCTTCAACCTTTTCACGCCGCCTTGCTTTGCAGCAATTGGTGCGATGAATGCTGAGTTAGAGAATAAGAAATGGTTGCTTGGTGGTATCAGCTTACAATTTGGCATTGCTTATGTATCAGCGTTTACTACCTATCAAGCGGGGACTTTCTTTATTACCGGATCCCTTGGTGATGGCTTCATTTATGGCCTCATTGTTTGTCTTGCACTGCTTAGTATCTTAATTAGTTTAGTGATGAAAGGCTCTGCAAAAGAGAAGCAGAAATTGACGCTAAGTTTCGAGTAAGGGGGACTAAATGGCGAATGTTATCGTATTGCTGGGTATCGTTGTTATTCTCGCACTATCAATCTATAAAATGGTCATGATGAAGCGAAAAGGCTCAGGGTGTGCCGGCTGCGCTCAAAGTGGTAGTTGCCCTTCCCAAAAACATAAGCTGAAATAGGGAGTAAATACGCAATGAGTGGGGCCTTATTTGGCCTCACTTGATCACTCATTCCAATATCCCCCAGAATCAGAATAAATTGCTGACTTAGCCTGCATGTAACTGCTCCGTCTCTAGATGTTTATCCACTAAGCGATAAGCCTTCTACAATTATTTTTTCATTGCTTCTTTTACCGTGTTCTTTAGCTTTTGCATGAAGTTTTTAAAATGCGGCATAAAGTCTGAAAAGAGTGGATGCTTACGGTTTCTCATCATTTCTGGACCTAGCAGGCGCAGCGCAAGACCCAGTTTTGTCGCTGTGTCTGGCTCTAGGCCACTACCATGTTTAAGGTTGTCTATTATTTTGAAGAGGTCTTCACGGTCGTGAAATTCAATCCGTCGTGTTTGCAATGATTCTTGCTCTGCACCGACTTCCTCAACCGTGATGCGGTAATGTTTGTCTTTCCGAATTATGGGGTTCATATCAGTTACCTTTGCTTAATCGTTATCCATCTTGAAATGGTCATTAACTTAGTTGATAATATCAACTATAGTGTTTTGGTTGACAATGTCAACTAGATTATTTGGAGGTCACCTATGCTTGGTAGTCAATCGCAAGAGAGCCTGTTCAAATTGGTTCATTGTCTAAAGCAAAATGTGCTGGAACAAATCGAAGAGCTGGATCTGGACATTGCGCCTATGCACGTGCGTGTTTTGAAAATTATTTCGAGAAAACCACAATGTACTGCTGTTGATATCGCTAATTTTTTAGAGAGAGATAAGGCTCAGGTAACACGTTTACTGAATAGCTTGATAAAGCAAGAATTGGTTGTGAAAGCGCCCAACCCAGAAGATAAGCGCAGTCAATGTCTGCGTATTACTGATTCTGGTCTGGTAATCATGTCCAAGATTGCTGGGGTAGATAAGGCTATGCTTGAGAAGATGAAGCAGGGTATCTCAGAGGAAGAAATGGAAAAATTTCAACGTATTATGGCTAAAATGATTAGCAATCTCAGTAATTAAACGCGGAGATTCACTTGTTTTAAGGTTAGTTATCATACGAGAATTACATTTAATAAATTAATCCTGATTAGTATGATTTTCCGCCTCATTGTCGTTAGTTTTAAATTATAGGTATAAAAAGGCTACTTAAAAATGGCCTTTAATTATGTAGAAAAAACAAAAATCTAATTTTTTGTGCATTCATGTCATTCTCTTCCGATAATTGATATTCTGTTTACTTTGTTAATTCCAGTGTTTATTTTATTTCGTTACCAATACTATTATATTTAACTAGTCTTCATAAATATAGTTAAATATTCGTAGTGGCTTTTACATATAGATAATACATGGCTATCAATATGTTATCTATTCGTCGATGGAGGTAAATAAAGCTAAATTGTAAATTTAACATGAGTAAACATCAGTTAGTATAGCTTGGTTTTGGATAACTGACTATAGACAGTCGCTATGTTGATGTTAAAACACCATTATAAATAACCGCCCATGGAGACGCATTTCCGTCAATCAAAAGAAAGATTATGAGGTGGTTGTAACGATGATTATCGAAATTGACATCATAAATTGCTGTTAAGACTAGTAATTTGAGACTCTACGCACTATTAACAATATTATTTATTGATAGCATGTAGGATTGTATGCATGTAAAGCATACAGTGATGAGGTTGATTGTTATCTCATCATATTGTTATTGGTAGGTTAAGGATTGATGATGAGTAAGGTGGGTTTTAAGCAAAGAATTATGTTGGTGATGACAATGCTAGTTGTTATATCATTAACAATATCTAATTTATTCTCATATACAAATGTTAGAGACGAGAGTATAGCAAGTGTTGAAACGCAAGCTAAAATGACAATAAACAGTGCTAAAAGAAGTATAGAAAATTGGATTTCAGGGAATATAAAAATCATCAGAAACGCTAAGATTCTACTTAATGATAATGATGTGGAAAAAAAGATAGAATCAGCAAAATTACTCGTTACTAGTACGACATTAGATGCGATTAATATTGCTGATTCAAATGGCCTTACAGTCGGTAGTGCCGGTTTGATTCCTGACTATGATGCAACTCAGGAAGACTGGTATAAGATGGCAAAAAAAGCTGACAAATTAATTGTAACTGATATTTACTTTGATAAAGGAATATCAGATAAATATATGTTTAGTGTGTTAGATGTAGAAAATGATGGTGTTATTGGTGGTGATCTTTTTTTAGATACAGTTAATGAATTAGTTAAACGTATCAACTTCCCAGGAGCGATCGTCAGTATATATGATGGACATGGTGGTCTGATTTCGACTACAGGTAGTGAGCAGTTTGGAACAAAAATATCCAGCAGGAATAATCTGATTGATTTTGAAAAACACGTGTTATCAAATAACAATGGAACCTATAAATATAAAGCAAATGGTCAGAGTAAAATAGCGTATTATAGCGAGATTAAAATTGTTGATGGAAAATACTGGCATATTGTAATAGATATCGATGAATCTATTGCTTATGCAAACGTTAACAATGCACTAAAAGAATCCATCATAACTGCATTTACATTAACAATTGTGACACTTATGTTACTTCTATTCATACTAAATAAAATGTATAAACCAATAGTATTGTTAAAAGAAACTATTGTTGGGTTAGCAGAGGGAAATGGCGATCTTACTCAACGATTAGCTGTTAATAGTAATGATGATTTGGGCCAAATAGCACAGGGGGTTAATGGATTTATCAGTAATATCCAGGCCATGATGGTAGAAATATCTTTAGCATCCACTCATATTACTCAAGGTGTCAATCAACTTAATGTGCAATCAGAACGAAATAACCAAGCTTTAATTAATCATGCTTCTGAGACAGAGCAAGTTGTTTCTGCCGTTACTGAAATGAGTTCAACCGCTGATAGTATCGCGAAAAGTGCGACAGAGACGTCCACTAATACCCAAAAAGCTAATGATATGGCACTGTTGTGTAAAGACACTGTGCTTGGGACGTCTAGCAGTATGGTTACCCTTATGGGGGAGGTAGAGGCAGCATCGTCCAGCATTAACACGATGAGTGAAAACACTAATCAGATTGTTAGTGTGTTAGGTGTGATAGGCGAAATTGCAGATCAGACGAACCTTTTGGCTTTGAATGCCGCAATTGAAGCGGCACGTGCCGGCGAACAAGGACGTGGTTTTGCAGTGGTAGCTGATGAGGTACGTTCATTGGCAGCACGGACCCAAATCAGTACTGCAGAAATTAATGAAATATTAGTTAAGCTACGTCAAGATGCTTCCAGTGCAGTAGCCGCGATGACATTGACGAAAACAAGCTGTGAACATACGGTTGAAAGTGCTGAACAAGTAAAAGATAGCTTGGAAATTGTGACCAATTCTATTATTGAAATTAATGATCTAAGTACACAAATTGCGACTGCTTCTGAGGAACAGAGTTTGGTCACTGAAGAAGTCAGCCGTAATACCAACAACATTCGTGATGTGGTTTACGAGTTGACGCAAAATGGACAAGCGACAGTAGACAGCACGCAAAATCTGGCTGCGGCCAACGCCCAACTAGATGCTCTAGTGAGAAAATTTAAATTACAATAGTTAATCGGAAAGAGAGGGCGTTTTAACAGACCGTTACGACAGAAATATGCATCCTTAAAACTAGCCGTGAATCAGTATTTTTGGCTTATGTGTTTTAAATCTGTCGCCACTTTACGATTTTAGGTATAAAAAAGGCCACTCAAAAGTGGCCTCTAATTACTCGAAGATACCGAGTTTATTCTTTACCATACACGTTGTTTTCTTGCTCTTGAACGCGGATGAAAGTGGTGCGTTTTGTTAGCTCTTTAAGTTGCGCTGCGCCGCCACTCTGTTCGTGACCTGCTAGCATACCGCCTAGCATCACGAACACAACACCCATTTTAACGCGAGTAGTACAGGCAGGACGAATCAGGATATCGTATTAAGTGCCTTTAAACCTTGGTAAAGTCTTCGGAAAACTGGTTTACTCGCTTGGCTAAAAAGTCGATACTTTGCTGCCAAAATTCAGCGGAACTGGCGTCTACATTTAGGTGTTTTTTCATCAATTGTTCAATCGTCATTCTGCCTGTATCGCGCAGCATAGCAGTATAGAACGGATAAAAATCAGCACCCATCTGCTGCTTTTTCATCAGCAACCCATTAGCAAACAAATAGCCAAAGACATACGGATAGTTATAGATGTATTGATCGGCTTTGAAAAAATGTAGCTTCGACGCCCATAAGTTTTTATCATTACTTGAGGTGGTATCACCATACCAATGCTGCCAGCTGTTGTTCATCAGCTGTTCGATGTTCTCCTGGCTAACCTCACCATGTTGGCGCTCCGCTAAGAAGCATCGCTCAAAATCAAAACGAACGGGAATGTTGAGCAAGAAGTTTGAGATGGTTTTAAGCTCTTGCCATAAGATTGAAAAACGTTCGGCTTGGGACGTTGAGTGTTCAAGTAACCAATCTCGCACCTGACATTCGTTAAATGTGCTGGCAGTTTCTGTCAGCGTCATTGGAAATACAGTTTCTATGGTTGGCAAATCTCGCATCAACCAATAATGCCAAGCATGTCCGAGTTCATGAGCTTGCTGAGTAATATGGGAAACGGTTCCCATGTAGGTAGAAAATACCCGTGGCTGTTTTAAATGGTCGAATCGAGTATAAAATGCGCCACCAATTTTGTTGTTACTTTCCCGCCCTTCAATCCACTGATTGTCGACCATCATTTGAACGAATTCAGCCATATCTGGATGTACATCCATTAAGCTTGTTTTTACGGTCGTGATGGCTTCAGGATAACTGTATTTTGACACTGAATCAGGATAAATCGCAGGGGCTGGTGCGAGTAAATCACTGACCGCTAACTTCTCGTCACCAAAATAAGGGGCGCGTAACCGGATTGCTTGTTGTGCTAATGCGCGGTTATCTTCTAGCACCTGCATTATTGCCATTAGTGTTTCATTCGATAACTTGTTCTGTTCCGTACTAGGCGTAAGATTATCGACCCCTGCTTTCTCAAACCACGCCAAACGAAGACCAGACATGGCATTTAGCGTGTCACAATACGCTGCCTTATGTTTATCAATGTAGGCATTTTGTGCCTCAAACGTGGTTGCTCGCAAGGTACTATCTGGTGAGCCTTTCAAAATACCAACTACAGCGGCATTGTTGATGTTTTTTTTGCTACCATCTTCCGTTTGCACTGCCAAGAACATGCTGTTGGATAATTTGGCATAATCTCGATTTAATTTCACAAGGTAAGTGTTGTAATCGGTTTGATATTGTAACTGTTGTTCGGCTGAAAGCTTTCTCAACCAACTCTGGCGCTTTTGTTGCAGAGAAAATTGCCAATGAGAGATGGCAGGATTGCGTATTTGCTGAGCAAAAGCTTCCACTGGCATACTAAGTAAATATTGCTCAAAGGGTAGAGCAATTGATTCTAACTGGACCGCAATAATTTGGCTTAAGTGGCTGTTCATTCTCGCCGCGTCTTGGTCGGTATGATCAATGCTGATACAACACTTGCAAAATGCTTGCAATGAAAACAGTCTTTCATCTATTTTATCACGCAAATTAAGATAGCTGACGATGGTTGATGAGCTAATTTCACTTGAGGCGTATAGCTGGCTGATATCTTCAATCAAGGTTTCAATTTCTGCCAGCTGGTTAGTAAACACGGGATGATTAACATGATGATACGCATCGTCTAATCGCCATGCTGGCTGTTGTAGCGTCTGAGTCATAGTGCCTCCAATGCCGCCTACTAGGGTAGACGGCATAATGGGGTTGAAAAAGTAAATTACTTACATTGATAGAGCAAAAGCAAAGAAATGATGCGCGATAAGGCCAATGATACATGGCACTGAGCTGCGCTTAACTAACTCAAAAGGAGACACTTTTAATATACCCGCAAGTGCAACGACTACCCCAGCTACCGGAGACAATGGACGAGCAATAGTCGACGCCTGATGCATCGGTAAAACTAACATGACCGCGGGCACATTGAGCATTTTTGCCATATTTGGGACCATTTCAATAAGTGGGTAAAAAGATGCCCCGTTTGAACCTGCAATAATGGCAACGACCGAAGTAATCATAACCAACAATATAGACATGCCAACACCGCCGATACCAGCCATTGTTGCTAAGTTGACTAATGAATCCAACATGCCAATTGCTTTAAAGCCCTCGGCAAATACACCCGCAGCAATAACTAAAGACACAATCCCGCCTAAGCTTTTACCCATGGCTTGTAAGAAGACACGCATGCCGTTCGCCAGCTCATCAAAGTTTCCACGATGGCGGATCACTTCACAGAACATACCTATCATAACGGACAAAAACATCACACTCGCGATATGTAATGATAATCCGTCTAAACCATATTTGGAGAATAGAACCACAAACACCATCGGTAAGAATGGTAAAATTGCATACACCTTAGGGACTTTCGTACTTGGCCTTTCGATATCGACTTCTAGTTTAAAGCTGTCTCCAACATGATCGGCAACTATCCAGCCATCTTTTTTATCAAGATAACGTTGCCAGAACACATGAGTCAAACCGATAACAATTGCAGTAGGAACACCAGCAGGTAACTTGTAGATAAACACGTAATCGAGAATAGACATGGCTGATGCTTCAGCCGATGCCATGGTAGAGGCCCCCACTAATACTAGGCTCGCTGCACCAGAGGTTGCAAATACTGCACCGATAGCGACAGGGTTTAATCCGTATGCGATAAGCGGTGGCCCGAGCAGGGCCAAACAAAGCACACCAAGCCCAGCAGCACTAGTGATAACCATACTTACAACTTTGGCTAATACAAAGGCAACAAAAATCATTATGTATGGGTTCTTAATCAACCCCATTGGCTTAATTGCAATGTTGACGAATGCATCGTTTGCACCGATGTAAGTCATATAGTTAGCAAAACCGACCATGACCATAATGATCAAGCCTAAGCCCGCCAGACGATAAGAGAACATGTAACGAATGAATTCGACGATATCCAAGTATCCATTACCGGTAGCCATCGCATTAGCAGGTAAAAAACTGCCAAGGTTGAATGCTACCGAACAAGTTAGCATTACAATACCAGCAGTAAATAAAACTAATTGAGGGTATTTCCCCTTTAATATTGCCCGGCCAACAAAAAACACGACCACAAGGCCGATAGTGACTCCTAACATAACCACTCCAAGAAAAGGTGTTAAATATAATAAGCAGATTTGGTTCGAAATAGAGTTTACATAGCGCTAGTGCAATAACCTCTAGTTGATAAATGGCAATCGAAAGCCAAAGATTAACCAGGAAGATAATTAATAAAACAGCAACCGTTTTTCATATGTACTTTAAAAATACTTAAACATAAAAAGGGTTAAAAAGTTTCATTGATTTAATTAATGCTACCTTTATACCACTATTGAGTTTCGGCTTGCTGGCATAGTCCATTCCTTTTACCAGCAAAATTTCACCATTAAAAAGTATACTTGATGAAATAAACCACAATTAAACTTCGTCTCGCAAGGGAATTGAATTTTCCCTAAAGAAATGTGTGAACTACTGCTAAATACACAATTTAAAAGCGATTATAAAGCCAAAATGGAAGCAAAAAATCGCGTGTTAAAAACACTGATTGTTGGCGTGCAAGATAGGGTTATTTTTGTTAGTTAAGTCTGTAACGTAACGGTGTAATGAATTGAGCAGATTTATGAGCAGGAAGGAAAATTATACTTAGCGTATTTAGCTTTACATTAACGTTGAATATGCAGCTCTTGGCATATTGACAATCCAGTGATTTAGGTGATTCCATTTATTCATTCCTAAAGGAGAAACGCCATGTCATCGACGCAGCAACATCTCCATGGCCGTATTAAAGCAGGAATACCACTTTACGATTTCAGGTATAAAAAAGGCCACTCAAAAGTGGCCTCTAATTACTCGGAAATCTCGAGCTTACTCTTTACCATACACGTTGTTTTCTTGCTCTTGAACGCGGATAAAAGTGGTGCGTTTTGTTAGCTCTTTAAGTTGCGCCGCGCCAACGTAGGTGCAGGTTGAGCGCACGCCGCCCATGATATCCTGGATGGTGTAATCAACCGATCCACGGAAAGGCAATAGCACGGTTTTACCTTCAGCTGCACGGTAGTTAGCCACGCCGCCTGAGTGCTTGTCCATCGCGCTTTGTGATGACATGCCATAGAATTTCATGAAGGTTTTGCCATCTTGCTCAACAATGTCGCCGCCACTTTGTTCGTGACCAGCCAGCATACCGCCTAGCATTACGAAATCAGCACCGCCACCGAAGGCTTTAGATACATCACCCGCACAAGAGCAACCGCCATCACCAATAATACGACCACCCAGACCGTGGGCTGCGTCAGCACATTCAATAATGGCTGAAAGCTGTGGGTAACCCACACCGGTTTTAACACGAGTGGTGCACACTGAACCAGGGCCAATACCAACTTTAACGATGTCAGCACCAGCAAGAATTAGCTCTTCTACCATGTCGCCAGTGACAACGTTACCTGCACTGATCACCTTATTAGGGAATGCTTCACGCACTTTTTGTACATACTGTACTAGATGCTCTGAATAGCCGTTGGCGATGTCGATACAGATAAAGATAAGATCATCCGTCAGGGCCATGATGTCTTTGGTTTTTTGGAAGTCAGCATCAGAAGTACCGGTAGAAACCATTGCGTTGTTTAGTACGCTTGCATCAGAGGTTTCAATAAACTCCGCCCAGTCGCTGACAGTATAGTGCTTGTGAATGGCGGTCATTACGCCGTGGGCAGCAAGCGCTTGAGCCATCTGGAAGGTACCAACAGAATCCATGTTGGCAGCAATAATAGGGACACCAGACCATTGACGACCGCTATGTTTGAATGTAAAATCGCGGGTTAATTCAACTTGAGAACGGCTTTTTAGGGTTGAACGTTTTGGACGAAACAGTACATCTTTAAAACCTAATTTCAAGTCTTGTTCGATACGCATTGGTCTTTCCTTATTTAACGACTTTTCTTATCGGATAGTTGCTTTTGGGCATCTTGCTATTGGCAGATAGCAGTTAGATCACCGAAAAGCAGGCACAAAAAAACCGGAGCGTTGGCAGACGCTCCGGTTTTCAGCATTATAGGCCCAGAAACTTTATTAACAAGTCTGATAATGTAATTTTTTTTGTGTTATCTTTACGAAGATAGCGACTATGAAATCATAGATTTACTTTTTGTTCACTTCTTTTTCTTTGCTTACGTCAACTTTCTTGCTCTAGAACTGTGATCTCTAGCACTTGTTTAGTCTCTGCCTGAAAATAATCCTGCCTACTCATCGAAAAGAACAGTCTGTAATACTCAAATTATCTCAAGATACGCGTTTTCGTGAGATAGCTTAGCGTTTAATTAAGCTCGCGATGGGTAGATAAGTGATTGGTAAATCATCGTGGCTCTACGTTAAACACTGAAACGCAGAGTAGTCGCGAAGGCAACTCGTCCTCTGGGAGATACTCTGCATATCCCTGAGTGGCAAATAAGCGGGAAAGGGAATCGCTATTCTCGCGCTTGATGCGTTTCTGATTGCGGCAATATGTATCCAACCGCTCAGGTTTGTTTATATTATTTAACTTTTACACATAGTATTGTTGTTATGTTAATGGAAATTAATATCGTTCGACGTGATTTTGATATCTATATTCTCATCTGAAGTATATTGCCTAATTCCATAGTGACACCCCCCCCTGCTTTGTGAGAAAATTTTAATCTGTTAACAAATTAAATTTTTCTCATGCATGTCAATCATCGTGATGTGAATAATATTAGATATTTTTAATAGAATTTAGGTATTCACTAGGCATCTATGAGCACTTTGTTGCTTTATTTTATAAAAATAAAAATTAGAGGTCATACAATATGAGCGAAAATATCACTTCTCGTTGGTCAAGGAATGTCCCGATCAATGTGCTAATTATTTTCCCCGTGATCGCCACGCTTATTTTATTTGCAGTGGTTGCATTTGTTATTAATAGCAATATTTCGATCATTAAAGATAACATTAGCTTGACGGATAAACGAACAGAACTCAGTAATGAACTCGCTAATATTGACAGCGACTGGAACAGTGCTCGCATTCAGACTCGTGATTTGGTTAGTGCGGATAGTGCTGATATGGATCAGAGATACCAAGCGCTATCGGTCACCGTGAATGGCGTTAACGATATGATAAATAAGGTCATTGATGCTCAAGTGTTGACTGAGCAAGGTCGTACTGAAATGATGAGTATTGTACCAATGACGAAGAAGTATCTTACGGCACTGAAAAGCGAGTATGAGCTTTATAAAGTTATTGATTCGCATTGGTGGCATATGCCGCTATCGTGGCCAGCGATATTTCCGATGCTGAATTCATTAACATCTGAAAATATTGATAAGTCGCAATTGAATCATGATTCTGCAGGATTTGTGAGCGATTTTAATGCTTTCTATCCTCGTTTGAGCCAAGTTGTGTCATTACGTGAATTAACTGATGTCAATAATATGATGCGCTATTTGAATGGTGCTCAATCTTTCGTTAACAAATATAAGCAATATCCAGAAGTTAATACCTTTGATGGTGCAATAATGCACAAATATTTCGATGGAACTAACTTAATTGTTAATAACTTGAAGCGTGCTGCACAATATAAGGCAGAACGTGATGCCGTCGCGAAAGATATTCGTGAGCGTATTGTGACCGTTTATGACCGCAATGTTAAGATGGTTGAGGGCTTAAGTACTACAAGTCTAGATTCTGCGTATAAGTCTTCCCAAGTACAGTTATGGACATGGTTCCTTGCTGCTATCGTTTCTTTATTGATTGGCATGTACATTGCTCGTCAATTTGCCACGATTTTTGGCTTACTTTCAGCATCACTTAACGCGATGGCTAGCCAAGATCTGAGTGTAAGAACGAAGATTGATGGCACCAATGAGATTGCACAGCTGGGATTAAATACTGATAAAACCATTTCAGATACCGTTCGGGTGATCACGCAAATTCGAGACCAAAGTAACGAAGTCGCATCTTCTGCCACTGAATTAGCGGCAGTGATGGTGCAAAGTGCGGCAAATGCGGAAGAGCAAAGTGGACAGATAGAGCAAATTGCAGCAGCAGCGACGGAGCTGTCATCTTCGGCAGAGATGGTCGCAACATCGGTAAATGGTGCAGAAGCTCAGGCTAATGAGGCGATGTCATTGTGTTTGTCTGGGCGTGCTATTGCAGAAGAGAGCAAAGTGCGGGCAGAAGAGCTGACACTGCAATTAACGGAAACCTCGGTTGTTGTTGAAACACTGCGTAGTCGTTGTGAAAGCATCGAAGAAGTGGCGACTGTTATAAATAATATTTCCGATCAAACCAATTTGTTGGCACTTAATGCGGCGATTGAAGCGGCGCGAGCGGGCGAGTATGGCCGTGGTTTTGCTGTTGTTGCAGACGAAGTACGTTCTTTGGCTGCAAAAACGCAGGATTCAACGGTACATATTAAGAACATCATTGAAGAGCTGCAAGGGCACTCTATCGATGCACAATCTAAAGTAAAAGAGTGCTTGGATAAGATTGAATTGACCAAAACGACATCGAATGAATCGTATGAGCAGCTAACTTCTATCTATGGTGCGGTATCGATTATTTCGGAAGGTGCCTCAGAGGCAGCGGTAGCGGCTAACCAACAGTCGTATGCGGCAGAAGAGATCAGCCAGACAGTGAATTTGATCAAAGATGTGATTAGCCAGAACGTCGCAGGTATTACCCAATCGACTGAAGCGTCAAATTTCTTATCTGAATTGGCAGAAAAGCAGAACCAGAATTTGAGCCGATTTAAGCTTAATTAATTCAAAGTAAAAGTTTGCTAGCAAGCCCGTGAAGATTATTCATATTATCTTCACGGACTTTTTTATTCTGTTGTTATATTCAAGCTATCTTACTCAGCGTTTTGCGTCTTGAGTCAAGTTGGTTAAATTCGTTGAATTTAGAGGGTAAGCCGTTCAGTTACCTGATCATTTGCTGAAAAATGTACAGTTATGTCAAAACTCACGGGGATCTTGCGTATTCGCTTCCATTCTCAGTCAATCTTTGCATAATTCTGATGACAGGCTGGTAAGTGGATAGATTGATCTTGTTTCGTAGAAAAAAAATAAATAAAACGTTTCCGCTCGATTTTTACGGTGAAGCGGGAAGTTGGCGATTTATCATCCGAGCAGAGCAGCCGAGTGAAGTGCTTGATGCCATGTATTGGCGAGCCTATATATCGTGCCACCGTAAGGATTTTGATTTGTTGCATATGGCGACAGATAAATTTAATTATAAATACAACTATTCGACCTCCGATGTGTCCGAGTTACATTTTGCTGCGGGGACATCGCCGCTCAGGGTTAATATGATGGGGCCAATTGTGCCTATTTCGGTCATTCTAGACCGAGTAAATCAAGTTCCCTCTACAACCTATATTTAAAAACGCATTAGCCGTACCTTAAACCGCTATAACTCATGTTGATACGCTTAAGGTGCGGCTGAATGCTTCTTATCCTAATTACGCTATAGATCAGTAGGCATTGCCATAACCGTTAAGTCTGGTGAGATAATGAGTTTGGCCTCGGTTGCTGCCTGAATATCATCAAGGGTGACCCCCTCTGCCAATTCTATTAGCATCATTCCCTGTGGTGTAATTTTAATAACGCCCATTTCAGTTACAATCAGATCAACCTGATTCGCGGCCGTCAGGGGCAGGGAGCATTGTTTTAGCAATTTAGGACTGCCTTTTACCGTATGCTCCATCGCAACGATTACCTTTTTGGCACCGACCACTAAATCCATGGCTCCACCCATGCCGGGCACCATTTTTCCGGGAATGATCCAATTGGCGAGGTTCCCCTGTTCATCCACCTGCAGCGCACCCAGTACAGTCACATCAACATGGCCGCCCCGAATGATGGTGAAGGAATCAGCACTGTTGAAATAACAGGCGCCGGATGTGGCCGTTATTCGTTGACCGCCGGCATTAACGAGATCAGGATTGCTGGTGGCTTCTGTCGCCATTTCACCAATACCGATCAGTCCATTTTCTGATTGCAGTAATATTTCAATATCTTGGCTGGCTTCATTAGCGACCAGAGAGGGAAGGCCGATACCTAAGTTGACGACATCGCCGTCATTGAGTTCTTGTGCTACTCGCCATGCGATCATGCGTCGAATCTGGTGTTTTTCACATTGGATAGTCATGATCTCAGGCTCCTTGGTAAATATGGTCAACAAACAGGCCTGGTGTGTGCACCGCTTCAGGTTCAATGCTACCAGCGTCAACAAGTTGTTCTGCTTCTACGATCACCGTTTTAGCCGCCGTTGCCATTAATGGATTAAAGTTTTGCGTGGTCTTTTTGTAGAACACATTTCCTTTTGTATCAACGACTGATCCGCGAATAAGCGCGAGATCAGCATGGAGCGGTTTTTCAAGCAGGAAATCCTGGCCATCAATGTGCATTACCTGCTTACCTTCAGCAACTAACGTACCCAAACCGGTAGGGGTTAATACGCCACCGAGGCCTGCACCTGCCGCTCTGATCCGCTCAGCCAGCGTTCCTTGGGGAACCAGTTCAACCTCAAGTTCACCACTGTTCATTTGCGCACCCGTTTCCGGGTTGGTGCCAATGTGTGACGCATAGAGTTTGCAGATGCGTTTTTCGTGGATCAGCCGGCCGGATCCCGTTGTCGGGGTGCCTGTATCTGTGCTGATCAGGGTAATATTCTTTACGTTTGACGCCAGAATAATATCGATAAGCCCTTCAGGTGCGCCGTTGGCCATGAAGCCACCAATCATAATGGTCATATCATCATGAAGGAGTGCGGTGATCTCAGAGGACGTGATAGATTTTTTCATTTCGAACTCCTGTTATTCTGTCGGGCAACGACGAACGATGATTGCGGTACCCATGCCACCGCCAATACATAGCGATGCTAAGCCATATGTCTGCTGGGTACGCTGAAGTTGGTATATCAAGGATGTCAGGATCCGGTTGCCAGAGGCACCCAGCGGATGGCCCAGAGCAATGGCACCGCCATTGATATTGGTACGTGCTTTAAGCCACTCGGATTCGACACCATGTTGTTCGGTCAGCTCTTTCATTACCCCAAGTGCTTGCGCGGCAAATGCTTCATTGAGTTCGAAGTACTCTATGTCACTTAAATGCAGGTTGGTCTTATCTAACGCATTAGCGATAGCAGGGACAGGGCCAAGTCCCATCAGTTTTGGGGATAGCCCGGCTTGACCACATGCCATAATTTCAGCCAGAGGGGTCAGGTTATAGCGTTCAACGGCTGCGTGTGAGGCGAGAATAATTGCGGAGGCGCCATCATTGATCCCGGATGCGTTACCAGCGGTAACTGTGCCGTCATTTTTGAAAGCGGGACGTAATGATTGAAGCGTTTCGAGCGTGCTATCTGCTTTAGGGTATTCATCAACCTCGACAGTGTATTGGCGGCGACGATGGGTGACGTGAACAGGGATAATTTCAGTGCTAAAACCGTGGGCTTCAATAGCTGCCACCGCTTTTTGTTGACTGGACAAAGCGAATAGGTCTTGTTCTTCGCGGCTGATATCGTGCAATTGTGCGATGTTTTCAGCTGTTATCCCCATGTGGTACTGATTGAATACATCGGTTAAGCCATCTTTGATAATGGTGTCTTCTAGCGTCTGATGTCCCATTTTCACCCCGTCACGTAGTTGACTTGATGAAACAAAAGGCGCTTGAGACATGCTCTCCATGCCGCACGCAAGTACAATCTCTGCTTCGCCAGCTCGGATATGACTCACACCATCCATGACGGTTTTCATGCCGCTTCCGCAAATCATATTGAGTGAGTATGCAGGTACCGTTTCTGGGATCCCGGCGAGTATTGCGGCTTGACGCCCGGGGCCCATGCCCATACCAGCACTTAGAACATTACCAGCAATAACTTCATCAATAAGGCTGGGATCGAGATGACATTGGTCTAGCGCACCTGTGATAGCAACAGCACCAAGCTGAGGGGCTGACAATGGGGATAATGAGCCATTAAAACTTCCAATCGGTGTGCGCTTCGCAGCCACAATATATACGGGTTCCATACAACGTCCTGTAACAGATTAACTGGGTTGGATGTAGTCTATTGAACCTGCGGAAGAAAGTGTTATAGCCAAAAATTCAAATCGTACTTGCGTAAATGCAAAGATAGGATGCGAGTTATATCACTCCATTTCAGCGTGGATGGCTCTAGGCTAGGTGACTATATATTAAGTCACGCGAGGGTTTACCAATGAGCTATTTGATTGCATGTGCGCCATGTTGTTGGGGCGTGGAGTCTTCTGATAATCCGCATAATCCTAATTGGATGACTGTTTTGGCTGAAACGAAGTTAGCGGGTTTTTCAGGTATGGAATTGGGCCCTTATGGCTTTCTGCCTTTGAATGCCGATATGTTAAACACGGCATTGTACCTTAAAGAGTTAGAGGTATGTGCAGGCACCATTTTTGAACCCCTTTCAGATGCTAGTTGCTATCGCGATATTTTGACTAAAACGAAGCGGCTGTGTGCACTTTTGCAGAAAATTGGCTGTGAAAAGCTGGTGGTGATTGATTGCGTGAATGATATTCGCAGTCGCTATGCTGGGCAGCCTGATCTTGCGCCAAGGCTGGGTGATCAACTGTGGCAGCAGATGATGAATACGATTAGGGCCATTAGCGCGATAGCTCGACAATATCAAATCAGAGCCGTGGTGCATCCTCATGCTGGTGGGTATATCGAATATCAAGACGAGCTAGATCGCATGCTGGCAGATTTGGATACCAGTGAAGTTGGCCTCTGTCTCGATACCGGGCATTTGTATTATGCTGGCATGGATCCGGCACAGAGCCTGATTGATTATGCTTCGCGCTTAGAATACGTGCATTTTAAAGATGTTAATCAGGCGCGCTTACAAACAGCGATTTCAACTCAGGTTGGATTCTGGCAAGCCTGCGCGGATGGCGTGATGTGCCCGCTGGGGGAAGGGGCGGTGGATTACGATCAGGTCGTTACTGCATTATCGAGCATTCATTATAGCGGCTGGATCACAATTGAGCAGGAACGAGATCCTCGGCACTCCGCGTCAACACTGCCGGACATTAAGAAAAGCCGCCAGTTTTTGATTGATAAAGGATTAATTCGTTAGTTTGAGGATGGAGTCGTGATGATAAAGGTAGCATGTGCCCCCTGCAGTTGGGGTGTAGAGAGCTCTGAGCAAGGTGATAACCCGAGTTGGGGCAAAGTGTTGATGGAGACACGTGAAGCAGGGTACGACGGGATAGAACTTGGACCGTTAGGCTATTTCCCCGATGATCCTGCAATACTCAAAAGTTCGTTAAGAGTGCGAGGAGTGACAGCGTGTGCGGGAAACTTGCATGATGTTTTTAGTAAACCGGAGGCCAGAGACAGCATTCTTGCCAACGCCCAAAAAGAAATTGATCGGCTTGTGGCTATAGGCGTCGACAAGCTATTGATTATGGACAAGGCAAATGCAATACGTGATGCATATATCGGGCATGGTGCGATTGCACCGAGGTTATCGTTCAGTCAGCAGCAAGCCATGATTGAAACCATGACCGAGGTTGCGCGATTAGCTAGCTCGCATGGGATACGTACATTACTTCACCCCAGCTCAGGTGGCTATGTGGCTTTCCCTGATGAGATTGAGGCTGTTATGAATGCTATTTCGCCGCAGTTGCTTGGGTTATGCCTCGATGTTGGCCATATGTATATTGATGGAATGAAACCCGATGAGATGCTACGCCAGTATGCTAACCGCCTGGAACATCTGCATATGAAAGACATTGATGGTCAGCAGTTACACATAGCATTGCGAGATCGCTGTGGGATCACACGGGCGTATAGCCAGGGACTGACGCGTCCACTGGGGCAGGGTAATATTAATTTCAGCAATATTTTTAATGTGTTGCAAGAAATTGATTACCAAGGGTGGTTAGTGGTTGAGCATGAAAGGCCTGTGTACGATCAGCTGAATGTGAAAGCGGATCTTGCAAAGAGTCGCATGTTTTTGGCTGAATGTGGCGTATAAGGTATTCGCATAATGGTTGTTTCCGATCCTTGGTTTTATATTACAGCAATACCCGCCGTTTTGATTTACGGGATCGGGAAAGGGGGCTTGGGAGGAGCGCTGGGCATCATCGCCGTGCCTTTAATGGCCTTGGTGATTTCACCAACCCAAGCTGCCGCCATTTTGTTGCCAATACTGTGTGTGATGGATGTGTTTGCAGTCAGGCAACATTACCGTTCCGCCGATTATTCGGTATTGCGGCAGATCTTGCCGGGGTCATTATTGGGTGTGTTGCTAGCCGGGATTTTTTTAAGTGTAACACCAGAGACCGGGTTAAAGCTGCTGATTGGCGCGTTATCGCTAGTGTTTTGTCTGCAGTATGCGCTGCAAGGTAACAAAGAGAAAAAGAAACCGGGCCGAGCCAGTGCTTGGTGGTGGGGGGGATTAGGTGGATTTTCCAGTACCGCTATCCATGCTGGTGGTGGTCCTGCAAGTATTTACTTACTTCCCCTTCAATTGGAGAAGGTCACGTTAATTGCGACCATGGCTGTGTTGTTTGCCATTATCAACCTAGTGAAATTGGTCCCCTACAGTCTACTGGGTGAATTTGACAGTACCAATCTGATGACCGCACTGATTCTGATGCCACTCGCGCCAGTTGGTGTGTATATGGGGGTTTGGTTATTACACCGGGTTAGTCAGGATTGGGTTTACCGGTTGTGCTATGTATTTTTGTTTGTGTCGGGGCTAAAGTTGTTTGCAGATGGATTATTAGATAGTCATTTTCTATAAATTATCTGCAACGGATATGAAAGTTAAATACTGCTTGGTTTGTATCATTATATAATTTATATATGGCTCGTTTTCGGTTGAAGCATGGTTTTTCATTCATTATTGAACATTAGTTATAGGGTGAATTATCAATTGTGAATTGCTTCACATATTATTTATCTTTCCATGTATATAATTAAATTACTTCTTATAGGGAATTTGAGATGAAAATGAATGTAAACACATTAATAGTTTTTATTCAGGGCATACTACATGCTCTGATTAATGCTATTTATTCGTGTGTTTGCATCAATAACAATGAAACATTGCTCTCCAGTAGTGATAAAGAACTGGATGAGTTGGCTTCAAATTATAATCAGCTCTACATCAGTGTTGGTGACTTAATCAGCAAGAAGGTTCGCCATTGGTACGGGGTCAGTTGTACCCGTTGGAAGCGTAATTTCTTAACTTGTGAAGCACAGATAAGAACCTTGCTTTCCGTTTTATCATTGATTTACCTGTATTTCGCTAAGCAGGTTTCAGCGAGCGCTTTGGTGAGTTTTTATCGCTATGCGCCAGGTAAACTATTGGTGGCTGAATGTTCAGTCATGGCTTCTTATGATCGTGAAATTGTAAAAAAAGACTTAAATATCAATCAAAAAAGCAGCAATTACCGTGAGGTGGTTGCTGCTTTTTTTGTTTTGTCAGCAATCAACAGCTTAGAAGGCTGTTAATGAGGTGAATATGTTTATTGTTTGTGTAGCTGCTTGTCCTACTGGTATTGCCCACACGTACATGGCGGCAGAAGCGTTAGAGCTGCTTGGTAAGGAACGTGGCTGGGAAGTGAAGGTTGAAACACAGGGAAGCACCGGTATCGAAAACGAAATTACCGCAGAAGATATTGCGCGTGCCGCTGGTGCAATTCTCGCCACGGAAATAGCAATAGACGGAGCCGAGCGTTTTTCGTCTTTGCATACATTGGAGTGTGCCGTTGCGGACCCCATTAAACAACCCGCAGCTGTTTATGAAACGATGATGCATATAATAAATAATAATTAAGGATAAATATTATGGCCCTACTATTAAAAAAAGAAAAATCAGAATTAGATAAGTTACGCGAAGCATTAATGACAGGGGTGTCTTATATGATCCCGGTTATTGTTGCTGGTGGTATGATGTTAGCTTTTGGTTCATTGTTCGAAACAATGACTGGGGTTTCTTTAAAAGAAAGTGATTCACTGATAGCGCAATTAATAAATGACTTAAAAACGTTTGGTTTATATGGATTAACCTTGTTGTTTCCTGTTATTGCCGCATTTGTTGGATTTGGTTTAGCGGGTAAACCTGCAATTGCACCTGGATTAATTGTAGGAATGCTTGCGCGTGATATGCAGATGGGTTTCCTCGGCGCCTTATTAGGCGGTTTGATGGTCGGCTATCTGGTGCGCTGGATGCTAGCCAATATCAAATTGCCAAAAGAGTTTCGTAGCTTGTTGCCAATGGTCATTATTCCGCTGATCGGTACTGCTATTGTTCTGTTCACCATGAAATATATCGTTGGTTATCCATTGATTGCGCTCAACACCGGCATGGAAAATTGGCTAATTGGTATGTCAGGCGGTAACAAGGTACTGATGGCTGTAGTACTTGGGGCCATGGTGGGGTTTGATTTAGGTGGCCCAATCAATAAAGCGGCGATCACCGTAAGTTTGGGACTCTTTGCGCAAGGGATTTATGAGCCAGTCACGGCATCACATATCGCCATCATGATTGCCCCGTTTGGTATCGGTGTATCAACTATCATTGCCAAGCATTATTACACTAAAGAGTTGCAAGAAAACGGGCGCGCCGCATTGATGATGTCATGTGTCGGGATCAGCGAAGGCGCTATTCCATTCATTCTGGCTAATCCTGCGCTTATTTTGGTTAATACCATCGGTAGTGCGATCTCTGCCGCATTAGTCATTATGTTTGACTCGATTGTCCAAGCTCCGGCGGCTGGGATTCTCGCCCTTATTTTGTCGTCAAACTTTTTTACATATTTGATTTCCATTGTCGCGGGTGTGGCCTTTGTTGCGGTAGGAACAACGTTTTTGATGAAGCGCCAGTTTATGAAAAAGCAGGCAGTTGAAACCGCCGAAACTAAACAAACAGAATCAGCATCAGCGTAGAGGCAAGAACAATGTCATTGAATAAGAAAGCGTATATTGTGCCGCATACCCATTGGGATCGTGAGTGGTACTTCAGCACCGAAGAGTCTCAGGTTTTGCTGGTGTTTACAATGCAGCAGATGCTGGAACAGCTGGAGCAAGACGAAGGTCTGCCTTGTTTTGTGCTGGATGGCCAATCTGTCATGCTGGAAGATTATCTCAGTGTCGTGCCTGAGGACACCGAACGAGTAGCGGCATTGGTTAAGCGCGGCAAACTGTTGGTGGGTCCTTGGTATACTCAGACCGATCAGTGCGTGGTACACGGCGAATCTCAACTGCGTAACTTACTTTGGGGTTGCCGGGATGCAGAGCGTTTCGGCGCCATCATGAAAATCGGATATGTGCCGGACTCGTTTGGTCAGAGTGAGCAGTTACCGCAGTTGCTTCAGCATTTTGATATTGATAAATGCGTATTCTGGCGCGGCATCTGGGAAGGTATTACGCAAAATACCGAATTTACCTGGCGTGCGCCTAATGGTAGTGAGGTTACTACGGCGATATTGGAATTTGGCTACAGTGCATTCCAGGGGATGAAGTCGATGGATTGTCATTTAGATGGGATTGACCAAAAAATGACAGACCGTTTCTGGCCCGGTGAACGCGAGCACTTCCTGTTTATGGGTGGGCATGATCAGAAACCGTGGCAGTGCGAAACTGTGGCGGCTATTCAATATGCCAATCATGATCGGGAATACAGTTATCAGCTATGTGGGTTTGATGACTATTTTGCGGCAACGACCCAAGGTACGTTGCCGGTGGTAGAAAGTGAAATGCTTTACGGCAAATATAGCCGGATCCACCGTGGGATTTATTCCACCCGTTATGACATCAAGAAGTTGAATAGCGACGTTGAAAACCTGATGGTTAACCAGCTAGAGCCGTTGCTAACGGTTGCCAATACGTTAGGACTGAAATATCCCTACGGCTTGATGGAGAAGAACTGGAAACAGCTGATGCAGAGCCATGCTCATGACTCAATTGGCGGCTGTAATACTGATTCGGTAAACCAGCAAGTGCAGGCGCGTATTAAGGCGGTGCGTGAAAATGCAGACCGGCTAACGGATATTACCCTGAAGCAGTTGGCTGATGCATCAACCAAAGGGCTGGATGGGGAGTACGTCCTGATCTTTAACCCGCTACCTTACTCGCATGATGCGATGGTGGCATTGGAGCTGGTATTGCCGACTCGTCACTTTGCCATACATGATGAAGGGCGTCCTGTGGCAGTGCAGTCGCAAGATTGTCAGTTAGTAGACATTAACTCGATTGTGCAAGATCCCACCACTTTGGGTGATGAGCGTTTTAGATCTTGGTATCGTCATCGTGTTATTGCTGCCGTTCAGGCGCTACCAGCTTGTGGTTATCGTAACCTAATGATTGAACGCTTGGAGGATGATGGCCTCGATTTGCATACACAGAGCGACGTCGCGGATGAGCAACCACAGCTGAAGACGATTGAGAATGACTACTTAGCAGTCACAGTGGACAGTGCCGGTAAGGTTACGTTAACAAATAAGCAGTCTGGTGAGCATTGGCACGATGTCCTTTCATTAATTGATGGTGGTGATGATGGAGATAATTATGACTTTTCTCAGCCGTACAATGATCATCTTGTCTCATTCGCGACAAAAGCCTCAGATATTCAGTTATCACAAGGCCCGTTGCGATCAGAGATTTGCATCACCTATCAGGCCAATCTACCTCTAAATTTGCAAGAGCGTGCTGATAAGTTATGTACGACGACACAAACCGTTGTGATGGTATTGTCGCTCGATCAAGCCAGCGATCAGATTGAGGTTAATATTCAGCTTGATAACCAAGTCGATGACCACCGTCTGCAATTAGTCGTTAACGGCGAGTTTCTGGGTCAAGAGAGTATTGCCGATCAACCCATTGGCCTGATCCGCCGTGGTAATGATGAGCACGCGTTATCCGTGTGGCAAGAACAGGCATGGACATCGTGCCCTGTGCCGATTTATCCGATGCAAAGTATGGTAGCGGGAGAAACCGCGCAGGGCGGCATTGCTATATTAACGGACGGGATCCGCGAATATCAGCAGTATCCCAATGCCATTGCAATCACTTTATTCCGCGCGATGGGCTATGTGGGTAAGCCAGAATTGAAATATCGGCCAGGACGTTTATCTGGCCTGCCGGATGCAAGCCCAGACTCACAGTTGAAACAGCCATTATCTTTCCGTTTGGCCTTAGCACCTTATCAAGGGAAAGCGATGGATGCCGGTTTGTGTCACCGGGTGAAACACTGGTTAACCGACCCGTTAACCATCCACAATGGCGTGGTACAGCGTTTTATGATTGCAGCGCCAGCGTTTGAGGCACCACAGAGCCTGAGTTTATTCTCGCTATTTAATGCAGAGCTCGCCGTCAGCTGTATCAAGACCTGTGAAGATGATCGCCAAGCGCTGATAGTTCGACTGATAAACAGCAGTAACCAGCCAGTTGCTTTGGGTGATTTGCCGCAGGGATGGCATGTCGACGTTGCTAATGGGATGGAGCAGCCTGTTGGTGAGGTGAGTGCGACAACGACCATTCCTCCTCAAGGATTAATTGCCTTGAGACTGCGCCAAATCAAACAGTAATACCCTATAGGCCAATACGTACTAAGCCCTCACCATGATATTGATGGTGAGTGGCTTTCTACACCCATTTTCAGGTGGGAAAGTTGAGGATCTGATATGACAAAACAATTTGAATTTATCAATGAGCTGGCCAATGGCATTCATGCCAGACCCGCTGCTGAGATAGAACGCCGTACACAAGCATTTCAATCTCACATTACCTTGGTAAATAAAACCAAAGGGTTAACCGTTAACGCGAAAAGTGTGTTGGCGCTGGTAGGGGCTGACGCAGTACTGGGTGACCGCTGTCAGTTTATTTTTGATGGTGAGGATGAAGCGACGGCTTATGAGGCTATTCAGCATTACATAATCCAAGAATTCAGACACTGTGACGAGCCACTGGCACCCATTGTGTCAAATGAGGGGATGCCACTGCCTGTCTCATTGGCGATGGCAGAGCCGTGCTATTTACGCGGTAGCGTTGTATCCCAAGGTATAGGACAAGGTAGACCGGTCTTTTGTCGCCAGATCAATCTTCATCAACTTGCAGAGGAGGCTCCATCACAGAAAAGCGAAACGGTGACTCAGCATTTATCGGCTGGGCTGGAGGCATTGCAACGGCAGCTAGCCACTGCTTTAGCAGCAACAGATCCGGCAGCAAAAGAAGAGTCTGCGATTTTGCAGGCACATTATCAGATAGCCAGTGACAGTGTCTTTTGTGAAACGCTGCTTAGCCATGCCGGACAAGGTCATTCCCTCAAGGCCATTGCCGTGGCAAGCGATGAGCTGAAAGCTCCGCTGCTTAATAGCCAGAGTCAGTACATGAAAGAGCGGGCATTGGATATAGAAGATTTATGTACCCAACTAGCGGCGATTGTGATGGATAAGCCGTTAAAAATCCCATTGGTGTTAACCGATGACAGTATTGTGATTGCAGAGAACCTGACGCCTAGCGAATTGTTGGCGCTGGATAAATTATTACTGAAAGGTATGGTGCTGACCCAGGCTGGGCAGACGTCTCACACGGTGATTTTGGCCCGATCATTTGGTATTCCGGTATTAACAGGGATTGAGCATCTTCAGTCATTTCTCCTCGGGGCTGAGTGGATGATATTGGATGCGCAATACGGTTGTCTGATCCGGGAGCCGGATCAAAAAGTAGCCATGTTTTACGCACTCGAAGCAAGAAAATCAGTAGCAAAATCTGAACTATTGGCTCCTTTTATTATGGCAAAGGGAAAAGCAAAAGACGGTCAACCAATGGCGCTATACGCCAATATCGCTGTGGGAGTTGAAGCAGAAGCGGCGTTTTCCCAAGGTGCGGAAGGTGTTGGTTTATTTCGTACTGAAATGCTGTTTATGGATCAGCCAGAAGCGCCGACGGAAGACATTCAGTTGGCCATCTATCGTGACGTTGTAACGGCATCAAAGGGTAAGCAAGTGATCATTCGAACCCTCGATATCGGTGGCGATAAACCCTTGCCGTATTTAGCATTACCAGAAGAAGAAAATCCATTTTTGGGTTACCGGGCCATACGGATGTATCCGCAGTACCAAGGTCTGATTGAAACCCAGCTGCGGGCGATATTACGGGCAACTGAAGTGGGTGCTATTGATATTATGATCCCGATGATCGCCTGTGTTGAGGAAGTGAAGTGGATTCATCAGCTCTGTCAGCAGTGTGCTGATCAATTGACTCAAGAAGGTCATCAAATGGGTACGTGGCGGCTGGGGATCATGGTTGAAGTGCCATCAGCGCTGTACTTGCTGGAAAAGGTGGCGGGCTTTATTGATTTTGTCTCTATCGGTAGTAATGACCTGACTCAATATTTCATGGCATGTGATCGTGGTAATACGCACATTAATGCCTTGTATGACAGTTTGAATCCGGGATTCATTGCCTTCCTGCGTGATATTGCCGTAACGGCAAAGCGGGCTGGGCTTGAGTTAGGTATTTGCGGTGAAATGGCAAGCGACAGCCGTGCATTACCGCTTCTATTAGCGATGGGATTTGATGAAATCAGCCTGTCATCACCGAATATTGCCATGTTGCGCTCACAACTGAGTCAGCTTGATAGCGCGGCATGCCAAACCTTGTTGACTGACGTTATTGGTCAAGAAAATGCAGCACAGGTCAGGACAAAAATTGATCATTTCTGGCAGCAGCAAACCAGACCGGAGATATTAGATGAACGTTTGGTAGTGTATTGTGATGGTCGCGATAAAGCCAGCGTGATCAAAATGTTGACAGACAATTTGGATGTCCAGGGACGAGTAACGCGAGGCGATGCAGTCGAGCAAGCCATTTGGGATCGTGAAGCGATTTTTGCGACCTCATTAGGGTTCGCGGTGGCAGTGCCACACTGCAAGTCAGAACATGTGCTGCATAACAGCATATCAGTGGCCCACCTTTCAGAACCGATTATATGGAATAGCAAAGATAATGAAAGTGTTTCGACCGTGATTATGCTGACGATTTCCAGTCATGATAAGGATGGTACTCATATGCAAGTTTTCTCGAAGTTGGCCCGAAAGTTAATGCATAGCGACTTTAGGCAAGCATTAATGCCAGCCAACCCTGAGGAAAAGAAGAGCCCAGAGCAAACAATTGCATTGCTTAAAGGGTGTTTGTTTGAACAAGTGGCTTGATGCTTAGTTGTAATTTAGCCGAATTGAAGATGAATTGAGTAAAGTAATGAAGATGTTTTCTTTAAATGTGATGGTCGCAATCAGTGTGTGTCTAGTGGGTTTTCCTTTTCTTTTAGAGAATCCTACCTTGCTGGGGAGTTTAGCTGCTGCCTGTACAACACTGTCCTTTTTGCCACAGGTGATTCACACGATAAAGACGAAAGATACAACAGGCATATCATTGGCGATGTACATTATGTTTGTTTTTGGGGTGTTCAGCTGGCTAGTCTATGGTTATATATCTAATGACTTGCCATTGATGTTGGGAAACGGAATTACACTGATATTATCCAGTGTTGTTTTATATCTTAAATTGAAACATTCAATTAATTCTAATTCACAGGTTGAATATGATTTATAAAATTCACAGTGATGAACTTATTGATAATAAACATTATAATTGATTGTCAGTAATTCGTTCACATCTATAATGATATTATTAAACTTGTAAAGAAGACTATTAGTAATGTGATCTTGGTCTTGGTGTTAAATGGATAATACTGTTACGATTTAATCGTTAACTATTAATCTTGTCGGTGAATGTAATGTTCAATGGAATGATGATATTAAATAAGGTATTAGAGCAAGGGAAAGCTTGTTTGCTTCCTATGCTACTATTACTTGAAAATCTCAGCATTTCATTGTTTCCTGAAACGGACAAGTTAGAAGCACTTGATGATAATGAGCACGATGAGTTAGATGACATTGCGATGCAGTGGTCTAGCTTGTGGAATAGTTTAACTAAGCAGCGAAAGATACGAAATCAGTATTATGTACAAGGTGCTGATTTTATGGCAATAGATGCGGCAAAGACTATTGTTTTGCTTCATGCTGTTGATGTTAAATTACTTTCTCATGTGTACGAGGATTCTGCGGTTAAGCGAATTCAGGCATGTCATCATAATGTGGGTGATCCTGCTCTGGCTAACCAGATTCGTTCTGTCGGCGCTGTATTCCCTTCATTTTATACCTTCAATCAGAATAATATTACGTATATTAAAAAGCACAGAAAGACCATGTTGTCTTTGCTGTGCTTTTTTTATTTTAATCCAGTGAAATATAAAAGAGGTACTTTATGTATTTTGTCTGTGTAGCTGCTTGCCCAACAGGTGTAGCGCATACTTATATGGCCGCTGAGTCATTGATGTTAATGGGAAAGCAATTAGGTCATGAAGTGAAAGTTGAAACTCAGGGAGGTCTTGGTATTGAAAATACAATAACGGATGAAGATCTTATTCGAGCAGACGGCTGTATTATTGCATCTGAAATTGCCATCGCAAATAAAGAAAGATTCTCAAGGTTACCGGTTTTGGAATGTGCAGTGTCTGATCCAATTAAACATGGTGAAGCCGTATTTGAAGCATTATGCGAGGAAATAAATAATGGCTAAGTTTACGATGAATAAACAAGAAAAGTCATGGGGAACCGAAGTAAAGCAAGCCATCATGACCGGCGTTTCCTATATGTTGCCACTGATCATTGCCGGTGCGGTGATCATGGGGATAGCCCGTATTGGGGCCTCATTCTACGGCATAGATAATATTTGGGATGGCAGCCATGCCGATGCCGCGAGCGCTTTGGTGCGCATGTTCCATGCTTTTGATGGTTTTGGGGGCTTGGCGCTGGGGTTAATGTTGCCGGTGGTTGCGGGCTATATTGCGTTCTCTATTGCGGATAAGCCGGGGATTGCCCCGGGCATGGTGGCCGGACTACTGGCTAAGGACTTGGGGACTGGCTTTCTTGGCGCGTTAGTCGCTGGTTTTATTGCGGGCTATATCGTTCGGTTGCTCGTGACTAAGATAAAACTGCCTAAATCGATTGCATCAGCCGGCCCCATTTTTATCATCCCTGTTGGCGGTACACTGCTCTCTTGTTTGATCATGATGTACATCATTGGTGACCCATTAGCCGCCATGAACCGCGGACTCGAGACCTGGCTATTGAGTATGTCGGACAGTAACAAAATTCTATTGGCAGCGGTGGTTGGCGGTATGGTCGGGTTTGACCTTGGTGGCCCTATTAATAAAGCGGCAGTGACCACTGCGATGGCAATGCTGGCATCGGGTATTTATGATCCGAATACTGCCGCGCAGGTTGCCATTATCATTCCGCCGATTGGTATCGGTTTAGCCACACTTATTTGGAAACAGCGTTTCCCACACTCCCTACAAGATGCAGGTAAAGCCTCGACATTAATGGGGTTGATCGGTGTATCAGAAGGTGCCATCCCGTTTGCGTTAGCAAATCCAAAAATCATTATTGTGAACGTACTGGGTTCCGCGGTTGGTGCTGCATTAGCTGTAGGGTTAGGGGCGGTAAACCGCGCGCCAATCTCCGGATTTTATGGCTGGTTAGCCGTTGAAAGCTGGGGAGTGTATGTGCTCGCAATAGCGGTCGGCTCAGGGATCATAGCTGTGGGCTCTTTGCTGGTGTTTAAAGGTGAAGAACTACCGGTAAAGAAAGAAGAAGCAAAACCGAAGTTTAAAGTTACGAAAGCACAATAATAAAAATCATGGAGACTCACGTAATGAAAACGTTCGCAAAAAGCACTGTAGCACTGTTACTTTCATGCGGTCTTGGCTCGGCCATGGCCGCAGAGAATATCCAAGTGGCTTTTATGCCAGATATTCATTTTCACGATGTGTATGGTGAATTTAAAGATGGTAGCTATCAGGGGCTAAAAAATAGCAAGAGTGGTGAAAACGCGACAATTCGTAGTATGCATGCCCAGCTTACGTCTACTCGGTTATTCAATGAAAACTACTTTGCACTGCTGGCGGCATTGGATGATGCCGTCAGGCGAGGTGTAAAGTATATCGCGCTACCTGGTGATTTTAGTGATGATGGCCAGCCAGTACATATTCGAGGCTTGAAGAAGATTTTGGATCAATACGCCCAAGAACACGGCATCGAATTTTTTGCCGCACCGGGTAACCACGATCCTGTCAGGCCGTTTGATCGACCAAGTGGTGAGGGGGACTTCCTTGGTATTGAGGGCAAAACCCAGCGCATGTACAGCAAAGGTGCCAAAGAGTGCCAGGGATACGCTGGTCAATTCGCCGTTATTGATGCCGGTTATGAATTACCGACAGTGTGTACGGAAGAAATTCGCGAGTTAGGCTATGAAGGCTTACTGGCTGAATTGGCCGATTTGGGGTTTTATCCGCAAGCGTCAAACCTTTATTGGGAAACGCCGTATTCAACCTATAGCCAAAAAAATTATACACATGATGTCGCTACGACACAGTCAGTTTTTGCGAATCGTCAATATGAAATTTGCCATCAGGGTATTGGAGGTAAATACAAACAAGCTGATTACACGGCATGCTTTATGGTGCCAGATACCAGCTATTTAGTTGAACCGGTGGAGGGGCTCTGGTTGCTCGCTATTGATGCCAACGTCTATCTCCCCAATGCGGATGCCGATACCAGCCAACCCGCTTTAGCGGCTAATTTCGGTGGTTCAGGTAACTCGGGCTACAACAAAATGCTGACCCACAAAGCCCATGTCATTGAGTGGATGAAAACCGTTGCTGAGCGTGCCGACGCTCAGGGTAAAACGCTGGTGGCATTCAGCCATTTCCCGATGACGGAATTCTATAATGGCGCAGCAGAAACCATTGAGGATATCTTTGGTGCCGGGAAGTTCCAGCTAGCACGCTCACCCAAAGAGGATGTCAGTAAGGCGCTGGCACAAACAGGCATTAAATTGCATGTGGGCGGTCATATGCACTTTAATGACACGGGTGTGAAGCAATACGACGATGGCTCGTTCTTGATTAATGTTCAGGCTCCCTCAATGGCGGCTTATGTACCTGCGTATAAGCTTTTGACGTTTAAACCCAAGCAGCAAGTGGAAGTGGAAACTATTATTTTAGATACCGTGCCTCGCTTCAATGAACTGTTTGAGCACTATGAGCAAGAATGGCAGCACTTGAATGCCAAAGGGGAAAAGCAAATCTGGAATAAAGATGTGCTTACCTCTCGTGATTACTATGAGTTCACTAACTGGCATATTACTGAACTGACTCGGATGCGTTTTCTACCTGAAGAGTGGCCATGCGATCTAAAACAGATGGTCTTTGCATTAAACGGCAGGCAAATGATGGTATTGAGCCAGTTAGATAGTCCGCTTACCCAGCAGCAAGTCGCTCAGTTAACTAATGGGCGTCAGTCGATTGAAATTTGTCAGGCATCATCAGTACCTACGCAATTTGAATCCACCACAATTGCTGATCCGGCATTTGCAATCGCATGGGAAAAAGCGACTCAAAAAGCAGAAAAACTGGCTGAGCAGCATGGCCTGAAGTTGACTGATTTTGCTGAGTGGAACGGGTTTGATCTCGCCGTTGATTTCTATCGGTTAAGAAATGCTGATGAACTGGCATTTAAAGATATCGATCGTTCTCGTATGCCGCAATATGAATTAATTGCGACGACGTTAGCACAGCATATGGCTGTGAATGATATATCAGAATCAGCTCAATTTGGTGAGGTATTCAAGCAGCGATTTGGTGGTTTGTTTGGCATCCTGTCTAAATTTGCCAGTGGTCAGCCTAGCTATCATTTTGAGCTTGATTTAGAGAAGGGCACAATTTCTGACCTTAAAAAGTAAAATCATAAATAGCACTAACAAGTAAATACAGAAAATTATAATACCGTAGGCAGTCAGTTGATAAAATTCAGAATATTATTGGGTTCCTCTGCGTTTGTCCGTTGATTGCCTTTTATTTGTTAATAATAAGGTTATGTTATGAGATTACATTATATTTCGTTAGTCGGTCTACTTATTTTTCCGTGTGTGGATGCTGCAGATTATCCTCGATTAGATGAGGCCTTACCACCAAATGGGATCATTAATGATCTAGAACCTGTTTTTGATTTTGATACTGACGGTTGTTTACCCTCTGCGGGTATAAGTCGCTATGGCGAGCAAAATCTAGGGCTGAATAACTCAGGCCCGATAACAGGTGAGTGTCGTGATGATAGTTTTTTAGATACTTCGAACACATTACATCGCTATGCATGTATGGAGAGTCAAGGTGATAATTATTGCGGCCATTTCTATTCACTGTATTTTGAAAAAGATCAAACAATGGAGGGGTGGGATTGGTTTGGTCATCGGCATGACTGGGAGCATGTGGCGATATGGACTCTGAATGGAGAGATTACCCACGGAAGTTATAGTGCCCATGGTGATTTGAATACCAAGCCGCGTAGTGAGCTGCCGATGGTGGGTGAGCAGGTGAGATTTGTTTATCACAAGGATGGTGGCTTAACTCATGCGATGCGTTTTTCCAAGCCTAACGAAGTGGCTGAAAATAACTATGGTCAATTTGTCACGCCTGTTGTTATCAGTTGGTATGACTTGGTTGGCGATGGTATCAGTAATGAAATGATGAGAAATAAATTAAATAGTTTTGATTATGGAAAAGCAACCATACCGTTGAAAGACAGTAATTTCAGAACGAATTTAAATACATATAGACCTGCCGGATACCCGGAATTTACCCAGGAAAGTATTGAAGCATCAAATTTAAACCGTAACTAAATGCAGGACAGCGAATAATCATTCCTTTTATATCTTATATGGAGATACTAATGAAAAAATTAGCCTTATTTATTATTGCCTCAATGGCGTTGCCTGTTTTTGCTGATGATTTTAATGTCATGTCATTCAATATACGCAATAGCAAAGACAGTATTGTTGGCAGTGAATATGATGGAAAAAACACATGGGATAACCGCAAAACAATTGTTACCGAGATCTTTGATGAACAAGATATCGATATTGCGGGTTTGCAGGAAGCTTTTAGCGATCAGATCATATATCTAGCCCGAGAGTTACCCGATTATGGTTGGGTCGGTGTAGGGCGTGATGATGGCAATGCTAGCGGAGAAGCGGTGCCAATTTTTTACCGTAATGATAAGTACATTAAACTCGGTGGTGGCACATTTTGGCTGTCTGAAACACCAGAAGTGGTTGCCAGTGTTGGCTGGGATGCGGAACTGACGCGGATCACCAGTTGGGTGCGTCTCGAAGAAAAAGACACAGGGAAAAGGGTCTTAGTGTTTAATGCGCATTTTGACCATATAGGTAAAGTTGCTCGCCAGCAGAGTGCGAAGTTATTGAGTGAAAAAGCCAAAGAGATTATCGGCACAGGTAATGATGCCGTTATTGTGCTGGGTGATCTGAATTTTGAACGCAAAGACACCGCATCGTATCAGGCTATCACTGATTTATTTAATGATGCACGGGATATCACTAAGAAGCCTTTCATTGGTGTTAATGGGGTAGAGGGCAAGACGTATACCTACCATGGTTATGATAATGCCCCAACTGAAGATATCGATTATATTTTTGTAAACGACAAGCTGAATGTGAACAGTTTTGAATACTTGAATGTCATCAAGAAAGGGATTTATGCTTCTGATCACTTAACGGTACTATCAAACGTCTCGTATAAGTAAGAATAAAAACAAGAAAAGAGAAGGGGGCTTAAAGCCCCCTTTGTGTGTTTATCTCGTTACTGTACTGCTGATATTTCAACAATCAGTTGTTAACCAAGGAATGATGGCAACATGCCTAGCATACCCATGAAGTGGAATGCGGCAGTTAACAGACCAAAACCGATCACGATGGTGATCATTGCTTGCCCGCCAGGTGCCATGAAACCAGTATTACCCGCGGCTAAGGTACGTGATTTCTTTGCTAGTAGGGCAGGGATAATACATGCCCAAACGGTTGCTGCCGCGCCAGCATAGCCAATGGCAACCACGAAGCCGAATGGGAAAAGCACTGACATGACAAGCGGTGGTAAGAACGTTGCAAGCCAAGTTTTGGTACGGCCTTGCTTGGTGTCTTCAAATTTGAAGAAATCGGCTAAGAAGTCAAACACCCCTAGACCGACACCAATGAAAGAGGACAGAATAGCGGCCATTGAGAAGGTGTTGATAGCGTTAGACACTTTCTCAGACTCAATCACTGAACCGAGTGATTTAAGTAGAATATCAACGTTACCGCCTTGTTCAATAATAGGACCAAATGCATGGCGAGGAAGGTTGCCAAAGATACTGAATAGCCACAAAACATAGAGTGCCAGAGCGATAACCGTTCCGCCCAAAATAGCTTGTTTGGCTTTCTGCTCTTCGCCGTAGTAGGCGCGCATGGTTGAAACCGAGTGGTGGTAACCGAAAGAGGTCAACGCAACAGGTAATAGTGCCATGGCATACGGTGCATAGTTTCTTTCTTCATTTAAGGTATCAAACAGGACGGACATGTCGACTTTGATCGCCAGACCAGATACGCCGAAGACGAAGCTGAGAATCATGAAAGTAATAAGAACAACAGAAATTCTATCTACTGCACGTGTGGAGTGCCAAACGAAGGTTGAGAATACCAATACAAATAAAACAGACGCGATTTTTGAATTGATCCCCAGCATATCTTGTAAAATAAGACCAGAGGATGTGATATAAGCATATAAAAGAATACCGCCAACAAAGTAGACGGTTAAATTATTAATGAAATTGATTTTGTCACCGAGTAGATCTTTGGTGACAGTATTAAATGATACTTTCAAGTCGTAGGATTTAAATGCCTCTAATAACATCCAACCAGAAATAGTCATTACGATCATTGTTATTGTGATTGCGAGGAAAGACCAAACTGTCCATGCACCGGCTCCTGCACTTGGGAGGCCCAGCATGCCTGCACCGACACAGATACTGGCAATAATGCAGGCGCCCCCTAATAAAGATGGACTCTTATTCATGATTTACTATCCTTGAAATTTCACGTTATTGGAATTGTGACTCTAAACGTTATTGTCATATGGGTATGACTTATAAATTATTACGCTTAGCAAAAAGCGCAGCCGGATGGCTGCGCTTTAATTATTATTATTATGCTTCTTCTAATACTTTTGCTTGTGGTGCGGTGTTAGCTTCTACGGTTTCAACTTCTTTTAAGCGAGCGGTAAAGTGACGTAATACCGCTGGCTCGTACGTGAAATCCAGACCTTTAACATTGTGTGCGTTCTTCTTCACTTCACCGAACGCTTCTATGATAAAGTCCATGTGCGTCTGCGTATAGGTTGCACGTGGAATAGTCAGTCGTAGTAATTCCGCCGGACATGGGTGCTGTTTGCCTGTTGCTGGGTCACGACCCAACAGTAGAGAACCGATTTCAACAGAGCGAATACCCGCAACTTTATACAATTCACAAGCCAGTGCGTGTGCAGGGAATTGATCGGCAGGGATATGTGGTAGTAACTTACCAGCATCAACGAATGCCGCGTGACCACCCGCCTGCTGGCAGACTACACCAATGGCTTCAAGGCCATCTACAAGGTACTGAACCTGATTGATACGGTATGCTAACCAGTCTTGACGCATACCGTCGTACAGACCAACAGCAAGACGTTCCATTGCGCCGCCTTCTAAGCCGCCGTAAGTTGGGAAACCTTCCTGGATAACACAAAGGGTACGACACTCAGTATACGTATCCATCATTGATGCGTCTTTGAAGCAAAGTAGGCCACCCATCTGTACCATGGCATCTTTCTTCGCTGACATTGCTAGGCCATCAGCATACTTATAGGTTTCGCGGGTAATTTCTTCAATTGTCCAGTCTTGGTAACCTTCTTCACGCTGCTGAATGAAGTAAGCATTTTCAGCAAAACGAGCCGAGTCCATAATCACTGGGATATCATACTTCTGGCCAATTTCGTATACCGCTTTTAGGTTGGCGATAGAAACAGGCTGACCACCTGCTGAGTTACAAGTAATGGTGCTGATAATGTATGGAACGTTCGCCGGACCCGCTTCAATAATCGCTTGCTCTAGTTTTTCTAAGTCAAAGTTACCTTTGAAATCTGCATTTACAGATGTGTCGAAAGCTTCTTTAGTGTAAACATTTTTCGCTACACAGCAGTTAACCTGAGTGTGGCCTTGGGTAGTGTCGAAGAAGTAGTTAGACAGTGCCACCATTTTAGTACGGTCAAGGCCTTTTTCGATTTCACGCTTTTTGATCAGTACAGGAATGTAGATCTGTTCTGCGCCACGTCCTTGGTGAGTAGGGATGGTTAGCTCATAACCAAAAATGTCTTTTACCGCATTTGATAGTGCGTAGTAGCTACGGCTGCCGCTGTACGCTTCATCACCACGGAACATTGCCGCTTGCATTTCTTGAGTGATTGCACCAGTACCACTGTCTGTTAGCAAATCAATAAATACATCTTCACTGTCTAGCAAGAATGGGTTCATACCTGCTTTTAAGATAGCTTCTTCACGGTATTCACGAGTAGTGCGCTTTACTGGCTCAATAACACGGATACGGAATGGTTCAGGTAAGTGCTTAAAGTTTTCCATGATATATTTTCCTATTATTTTATTCTTTAATACTGGTCGTTTATATTATTCAGCTAATAAAGAATATAATTATACTTAATAACCTGAGATATAATCACAAGGTTGTTTTTAAATAGATGTATTAATATCGAATAAGTAATTACCATATGACAAATTAATTGTCGTGATGAAAATCAAATAATTGATATTTTAATGTGCACGTACAGAGATGTGCGAGAAAGAATTAGTTTGCAGGAAAAAAGAAGGCAATTTTAAAGTCGAGGGTAAACCAGCGACTGTTGAATTTAAGATTATTCATGTTACACCTATTTGAAAATCCACGTTTTAGCTTATAGATATGATTATCTATAAAAAATGAAATGCGTCATCTAAATAAAATACATTTTGAGAACTCACTAACAAAAAAAACACTATAGTGTGCGTTAGGTCAGGTTTGATTGGTTTATTATGTTGATGGTGATCACTAATAGCCTGATATGGCGGAGGTAATTAAATTATTAAGCAGGTGATTATGCTGATAATAGCAAAAGATTTGATATGACTGGCGAACTTCGGGATTTATTGTTGGTATACATTCATAGTCAATGACAAAAATGCAGGCTTATTACGAGATAAGCCTGCAGGATTTAGAGGAATGTGAGCTACGCGTTTGCTTTAGCGGTAGTGACAGGGACTTTTTTGCCCAATTTGGCAGCCATGACTTCTTCCATTTTCTCCAGGCTGACACCTTTAGTTTCAGGTACGTATTTCACGACGATAACCATACAGATAATGGAGAGAAGCGCGAATAACCAGAAGCTAAATGCACCATTGAAATTCTCTTTTAGGTAGGCATTTTCATTGAGCATCGGGAATGATTGGGTCACAAGGAATCCCGTGAACCATTGAGCACCAACTGCAATTGACATTGCACGAGTACGGATACTGTTCGGGAAGATCTCAGATATCATCGTCCAACAGGCACAGCCCCAAGAGGTCGCGTAGGCAACAACATACAGACACAGTGCGAAGAGCGCAGCGTAGCCTTCAGTTTGAGTGTAGAGAACGTAACCGACTACGAACATACCTAAAGCACAGCCTAAAGTACCGTATTTCATTAATGGCAGACGGCCGACTTTATCAATTAGATACATACCCAGAGCGTTACCGAGAATAAAGACGATGCCGACAAAGGTGGTTTGGAATAGCGCGTTTTCAGTACTGCCTGTAATTGGCTTAAGGATCTCAGGGGTGTAGTACATGATGACGTTGATACCAGTTAGCTGCTGAGCGGCTGCAACGAAGGTACCGATAATTAGAATAGCAAACAGTAGTGGTGAACGTAGACTGACGCGTTTTTTATTCGATGAATTTGAATCAACCAGCGAGTCTTGAATTTCACTGATTAAGCGATCCGCATGTTCTGGGTTAGAGATACGAGACAAGGTATCTTTGGCTTTTTTAAGTTGTCCATTGAGTACCAACCAGCGAGGCGATTCAGGAATAAGGAATAATAGACCTGCAAACAGGGCGGCAGGGATCATTTCAGAACCTAGCATCCATCGCCAGCCTAAATCAACCAGCCATTCTTCAGACATTCCTTTTGCAATGAGATAGTTAACATAGAATACCCCTGTCTGACCGATAACTGCAGATTGTTGAAACATACTAACAGCGCGGCCGCGGAAGTCTTTAGGTGCGACTTCTGACATATACATGGGGGAGACAACACATGCCAGACCGACAGCAACACCACCGACAATACGGAGCCAAACATAGAAGGAGAAGGTTTCAGCCAGTGCAGAACCTATTGCTGAAATCATGAAGAGGATAGCGGCAATGAAAAGGGTATTACGGCGGCCGTACTTAAGCGCGGACCAACCAGCGCCGAGTGCACCGAGAATACTACCAAGTACCACACTGGAAACCGCCCAGCCTGTTTGCGCTGCAGATAAGTTGAAGTGATCACGTATAGGGCCAATCGCTCCCGAGATTACCGCTGTATCATAGCCTAGTAAAATGCCGCCTAACGCCGCGATACAACAGATTCTTATAATATAAGCGATATTATGTTTATGGGACAGTGCCCCGGTAGTGGGTGACATGTTCTACTCCTTGATGAGATTCCCGTCTCTTACTCAACCATCGAATAAGTTTGAGTTGGGTAGTAGTCCGATACATCTATTACTGTAGGGTATGGGTATCGGTAGATTATTTTTCGCCAATATTGTTATTAGTGATATTTTTCTTTGAAAATATTTTTCCATTTGGCGATGGTCAAATCATATGCCTTCCTACCTTCGTCTGCTATAGCTGAAAAATGGTTTTATCTTAAAATGTTATCTCAGTCATGTTCTGATAAATATTTTTCAAAATATAGATTTAATGTAACTTGTTGTTTTTTAATTACTTATACCATATGTGATCTTGCTCATAAAACCATCAAAAGCCGCGTGGTTACTGGGTTTTTTCAATATTTAAGACGCGGTTTCAGATCTTTTTTAGTGGTGAAAAATATTTTTCAAAATTATTTTTTCGGTTATAGTGATTTCCAGTGAAGCAAAGGTGAAGATTGAAAAATGATTTTCGGGAATATGACGAAAATATCACCCGGAAAACCAAGTTCAATTTCATCATCTCAATATTAAAAATGACTTTGTTGGAGAACAAACATGAGCAATGTGCAATATGGAATCAGCCCTCTTACTTGGACTAACGATGATATGCCAGAACTTGGCGGTGATATCCCATTGGAAACATGCTTGAGCGAGATGGCTGAGGCTGGCTTTACTGGTACAGAGCTTGGAACGAAATACCCTCGTGAGCCAGAAGTGCTAATTCCGTTGTTAGAAAAGCATGGTCTTGTACTTGCTTCTGGTTGGTACAGCGGCAACCTGATGACACTCACAGCAGAAGAAGAAATTGCAGCAATGCAGAGTCACATTAAGCTTCTGAAAGCCGCAGGTTGTAAGGCAATGGTATTTGGTGAAGTGAGCAACACAGTTCACGGTGATATCAATACTCCACTGTCACAGCGTGTGATTTTAACCATGGACGAGTGGAAAGTGTACTGTGAAAAGCTAACTGTTGTAGCGGATTACTTGCTTAATGAGCACGACATCAAGCTATCTTTCCACCACCACGTTGGCACCATTTGTGAAACAGAAGATGACATCAATCTGATGATGGAACTGACTGGTGACGCGGTTCACTTAACGCTGGACACTGGCCACATCACTTACGGCGGTGGTAACCCAGTGACAATGATCAAGCGTTGGGGTCACCGTATCGGCCATATGCATTTTAAAGACCTGCGTTTGGATGTCATGAAGACAGCGCGTGATGCTGATAAGTCATTCTTGAATGCTGTGCTTGACGGTGTATTTACAGTCCCTGGTACGGGTGATGTTAACTATGACGATGTCTTTGCCGCACTGAAAGAGCGCGACTATAAAGGTTGGCTACTGGTTGAAGCAGAGCAAGATCCAGCTAAAGCCCACCCATTGACTTACGCAAAAACAGCATATGAAAACATCACAGGCTACGCCAATAAATACGGCCTGTAAGTTGTAATCTATGCCTGGGGGTGAAAGCCCCCAATGACACACTGGCTGTCGCAGGATATGGAATAGCGGATAGTCAGAATAGGGATGGCATATTTTTCGGGTAACGAAAATCGAGGAAGACAATGAATACTGTACGCCTGACTGTTGCTGAAGCGCTTGCAAAGTACCTTGCAGCACAAATGATTGAAATTGATGGAAAGAAAGAACAACTTTTCGGTGCTGCCTTTGCTATTTTTGGTCACGGTAATGTGACGTGCTTTGGCCAGCAGCTGAAAAATATCGAAGACAAAATTCCAACTTGGCGTGGTCAGAATGAACAGTCAATGGCGACAGCGGCCATTGCGTACGCCAAGGCTAACCAGCGTCGCCGTATTGGTATCGCAACCAGCTCTATTGGCCCAGGTGCAACGAATATGGTTACAGCGGCGGGTATCGCCCACACTAACCGATTACCATTGCTGCTTATTTCTGGTGATGCGTATGTCAGTCGCCTACCAGATCCTGTTTTACAACAGCCGGAGAATTTTGAAGATCCGTCTGTAACATCAAACGATGCCTTTAAGCCCCTGACTCGCTATTGGGATCGTATATTATCGCCATCTCAGTTAATGCATACGCTTCCTCAAGCGCTGGATACCATGCTGGATCCTGCTACGTGTGGCCCTGTATTCCTTGGCCTGCCACAAGATATCCAGGGTGTTGCGTATGATTTCCCTGAAGTGTTCTTTGCCGAAAAATTGCATCGCATTCGCCGTCCAGAGCCAGAAATGGTGGTACTGGAAGAAGCAAAAGACATCTTAATGCAAGCGAAGAACCCTTTGATCATCTCAGGTGGTGGTGTTCATTATTCATTGGCAACTGATGAGCTGGCTGCTTTTGCTGCCAAGCATAATATCCCAGTGGTCGAAACCATTGCTGGCCGTGCCACGATGCTGCAGGACAATCCGCTAAATGCTGGCCCAATTGGGGTAACAGGTTCAGATTCCGCTAACCATATGGCGAATGAAGCTGACGTTGTACTGGCTATTGGTACGCGCCTGCAAGACTTCACAACCGGTTCTTGGACCGTATTCCAGAATCCAGAAATGAAGTTGATCAGCATTAATGTGGCAAAATTTGATGCGATTAAGCACATGTCATACCCGGTCTTGGGTGATGCGAAAACCTGTATGACTAAACTGTCAGTACTGCTGGGTGACTGGCGTGCAAGTGATGACTGGTCTGATAAAGCTAAAGCTGAAGCGGATGAGTGGAAAGCGTTAGTACACCGCCGTACTCACCCTCAAGAAGGGGATTTGCTACCGGGTATGTCTTCTTATGCAGAAGTGATCGGTAAGTTGAATGTGTCGATGGAAAAAGGCGACACCGTTCTCACAGCAGCTGGTGGGTTACCCGCCGAGCTGTCAATGAACTGGCAAAACTACCAGATTGGTAAGTTTGATATCGACTTTGGCTACTCATGCATGGGTTATGAAATTGCCGGTGGTTGGGGCGCGAAGATCGCCAACCCAGATAACGATGTCGTGGTGCTGGTGGGGGATGGCTCTTACATGATCCAGAACTCAGATATCTACTCATCAGTATTGACTGGCCATAAGATGATTGTGGTGGTGTGTGATAACGGTGGATTCGCGGTTATCAATAAGCTCCAGAACAATACCGGTAATGAGTCATTTAATAACCTGCTGGCAGATTGCCGACGTCCTGCCGGTGAACTCGCCCGTGTTGATTTCGCCAAGCATGCAGAAGCACAAGGGGCAATCAGCGAGAAACTCACATCGATTGATGAGTTTGATGCTGCCTTTGCCCGCGCCAAAGAAGCTGACCGTACTTATGTCATTGTTGTTGATATTGACCCAGTTTCACCAGCAGCATGGTCGGTGTGTGATTGTTGGTGGGAAGTCGGATTGCCACAAGTGACTCGCAATAAAGACACCGCGGCCAAAGTTGCAGGGTGGGAAGAAGGGCGAACACATCAGCGTCGTGGCGTGTGAATACACAATTTATTCAGTAGCAAATTTAACTTTTCCAATAATTTAAATGCAGGTATCGCGGGTGCAAAGGGATGATTTGTTCATTCCGCGATATCGAGCAAGGAGCAAAACCATGTTTAATGAAGAACGTCATTTTGATCAACCAATCCGCTGGGCAATGGTCGGTGGTGGCCGTGGTAGCCAGATCGGTTACTCACACCGTAATGCGGCACAACGTGATGGTCTGTTCAAGTTAGTTGCCGGTGCATTTGATCTTGATGCAGATCGCTGCCGTGATTTCGGTACCAATTTGGGTCTGGCTAGCGACCGTTGTTATGCCAGCTACAAAGAGATGTTCGTAGCCGAAGCGCAACGTGAAGATGGCATTCAGGCTGTGTCTATCGCCACCCCTAACTCTACCCACTACGAAATTTGTAAAGCGGCACTTGAAGCCAACTTGCACGTGGTGTGTGAAAAGCCAATCACGTTCACGACAGAAGAAGCAGAAGAACTTAAAGTGATTGCGGCTAACAACAACCGCGTTATTGGTGTGATGTACGGTTACTCGGGTTTCCCAATGGTTCAGCAGGCGCGTGAAATGGTTAAGCGCGGCGATTTAGGTGAAATCCGTATTATCAACATGCAGTTTGCCCATGGCTTCCACAACGAAGAGTATGAACTCAATGATCCTGGCCTGAAATGGCGTGTAAGCCCATCAGTATCAGGCCCGACTTATGTATTAGGCGATATTGGTACTCACGCATTCTACTTATGTGAAGTCATGACCGGCCTAGAAGTTGACCGCCTATCTTGCATGCGCCAGAGCTTCATTCAGTCACGTACACCGCTTGAAGATAACGCCCATGTGATGATGGAGTTCAAAGGTGGCGCAGTCGGTACACTTTGGGCATCAGCCGTGAACGCTGGTTCTATGCATCAGCAGAAAATCCGTATCGTGGGCTCAAAAGCGTCTATCGAATGGTGGGATGAGCAGCCAAACCAACTTCGCTATGAAATTCAAGGCGAGCCACCACGCATCCTAGACCGTGGCATGGGTTACCTATACCAAGATGTTGCAGGGGTCGCATCAAACCGTGTCGGTGGTGGTCATGCAGAAGGTTACTTTGAATCTTGGGCGAACTTATACCACCGTTTTGCATTGGCATTTGATGCCGCAAACCGTGATGACCAGCAAGCACTGGCTGATATCTGGTTCCCAGGTATTGATGCAGGTATCGAAGGTGTACGCCTTTGTGAGAAGTGTGTTGAATCTGCAGATCAAAATGCAGCATGGGTAGAGTACAAGTAATAGGGCCTTACTATGACAAAGATTGCACTTCAGCAAGATCGTAAGCTGGATGCCATCGTGTTAGGTCGTGCGGGCGTGGATCTCTACGCCCGTGAATCCAACACCGACATGGCAGATATCACTGGATTTAATAAGTTCGTCGGCGGCTCGGCAGCGAATATTGCCGTCGCTATCAACAGACTGGGCGGTAAAGTCGGGTTTATTGGTTGTGTTGCTGATGATGCATTCGGTGGTTACGTTAAACAGTACATGTCAGGTCAGGGAATCAACCTTGATGGCATGATGACTGACAATTCAGGTTCACGCACGTCAGTGGCTTTTACTGAAATGAAGCCAAGTGATTGTACCGTTCTGATTTATCGCAACAAAGCCTCGGACTTGACGATTAAGCCTGAGCAGGTGAGTGCCGAATATATTGCCAGTGCCAAAGTACTGGTGGTAACGGGGACAGCCTTGTCAGAAAGCCCAAGCCGAGAAGCAACACTCATTGCCATGGAGCATGCACGTCGCAGCAATACGCTCGTGGTGTTGGATGTCGATTACCGTCCTTATTCGTGGCGTACTGACGTGGATGCATCGATTTACTACGGTATTGCGGCAGGCTTGTCAGACATCGTGATTGGTAACCGTGAAGAGTTCGACATGATGGAAACCGTGTTGGCTCCGGGTAATACCGATGATGATGCAACGGCCGATCGTTTCTTACGCGCCAATACACAAGTTGTGGTGGTGAAAGCAGGGGAGTTGGGTTCGAAAGTCTACTGCCGCGACGGCCATAAGTTCCAGCAAGGAATTTTCCGTGTCGAAGTACAAAAACCATTTGGTTCCGGTGACTCTTTTGCTGGCGGGTTAATTTGGACCTTAGTGAACGGCGGCGCACTGGAAGATGGCGTGAAACATGGCTCTGCAGCAGCGGCGATTAATGTCAGCGGCAATAGTTGCACCGAGGCCATGCCAACCAAAGAACAGTTATTTGATTTTATTGAGACCAGGGAACAACGCCTTTAGTGATGGGTTTTGAGTAAGTGATTATCTCAAAGCAGTAGCAAAAAGGTATTTTGGTCAGCCGGGCCAGTATTAAGCACTGGACACGTCTAGAAGTGATATACGCACCATCGAGGCCCGGCTTTTTTATTTTTACATCAATGCTTTATTTGTCAAAAAATTAGGCGTTAAACGTTTTGATGTCAGTTATTTAAATATCCAATAATTCATACACGCAGTACTGGCTAGCGAAAGCGAGAGGTAGGGCTGTAAGGAGAAAGAAACATGGGCAAGCATATCCCTCCGTTTGATAATAAGAACCAACCTATCGTCGATGTAAATGATGAAGTTACTCCGCTGTGTTATTTCAATCAGGTCCGTCTATCTCAAGGTGAAAAATATACCCATCAGGTTGTAGGTTATGAATCCGTTATTGTATTAGCGGGTGGTACCTGCTCTATCACAGTCAGTAATGGCGAACAGTCGGTCGTATTCGATAATATAGGTCAGCGCAAGTCAGTGTGGGATGGCAATCCAGAATCTGTGTATGTCCCGCTGGGGTATAGCGCAGAGATCGAATGTGTCAGTGACAATGCCGACATTATGATTGCAGGTGGCAAGTTTGAAGAGTCACTGGAGCCGTTCTGTATTCGTCAGGAAGAAACTGACATTGTCCAATATGGGTCAGATGACACTAAAACACACCGTAAAATCAAGCATGTACTTGGTCAGTCAAATGCGGACAAACGTGGCCGCTTACTAGTGAGTGAACTGTTTACAGTTGGTGCGGGTGGTTGGTCGGGCTTTCCGCCGCATAAACATGATGAAGACCGAATTAAGCCTGACGGCAGTAAAGAAACCCTGTACGAAGAAGTCTACCAATTCCGTTTTAATCCCGATTTCGGTTTTGGCGCGCAGTTTTTATACGAGCATGAAGATGATTTTGGCCCGGTATATCATGTACGAACCGGTTCGGTGATAGCGATAGATAAAGGTTATCACCCGAGCGTGGCCGCCCCCGGTTATGAAATGTATTACTTCACTATCATTGTGGGTAAAACGTCTAAATCGCTGGTTCAGCATTTTGACCCCCACCATGAGTATCAGGTGAATACAATTCCTGGCATCAAGGACATGATTGCCAAGTTTAAATAAGGAGAGATGACATGCTTGTAAATTTAAATGATTTACTGCCTCAGGCAGCAGCATCAAATTACTCAGTGCCTTGTTTTAATGTGTTTGGTTATGAAGATGCGCGTGCCGTGGTTGAAGCGGCAGAGGAAGTGGGTAAGCCCGTGATCCTCGCTTGCAATAAAGATGTGGTGGAGTTTTATGGTGTCGAAGTTGCAGCCGCAATGTTCCTCAACCTTGCCTGTAATAGTACTGTGCCCGTTTGTTTGCATTTAGATCATACCTATGAAGAAGAGATCGTTTTTCGCGCATTGAAGGCAGGGTTTAGCTCGGTGATGTTTGATGGCTCTCAGCTATCGCTGGATGAGAATATTGCCCGTACTCGTAAGGTCGCCGATGTGGCGCATGCGCTTGGTGCATCGGTCGAAGGTGAGATTGGCTCTGTGCCTTATGATGAAGGGCGTGATCATATCAAGACCATTTATACTGAACCTGCAGACGCAGCACGTTTTGCACAAGAGTCAGGGGCTGATTGTGTCGCGATTTCAGTGGGTAATATTCATCGCCTGACAGAGCCTACATGTAGCATTGATTTTGGTTTATTAGATCGTATTGCCAACGCGGTGTCTATTCCTCTGGTCATTCACGGTACCAGTGGGATCCGTGATGAAGATATGCAAAAGTTGAAACTGAGTCGGGTGTCTAAATTCAATATCGGTACCTGCTTACGTCAAGCATTGGGTCATAATTTACGCGATTATATGAACAGTGAACCACAAAAGTTTGATCGCATTTATTTTATGCAAAAGGCAATGCCTTATGTGAAGCAAGAAGCGATTCGCAACTTTATGTTATTGTCATAGAATACCCCTCCCGGGTGGTTATCACCCGGGCATTTTATTTTTACTTTTTATTTTATTTATTAACGGGATGGCGATGGGTTATGGATGTTGAAGAACAAGTTCCCGTGGATTTGGATACGTTACGTGAGTTGATTGTGAAGCGCTATGATGGGCTGAGTCAACGGCTCCAGCAGGTCGCGGATTTTGTCATGGCGCAACCTATGCTGGTGGCTGTTGAAACCATGGCAACCATTGCCGAACAGGCGAATGTACCATTATCTACCCTGAGTCGTTTTTCGAATACCATGGGGTATTCGGGGTTCAGCTCTATGCAGGTGTTATTCCGAGACCAATATCTTAATCGCCCCCGCGACTATAAAGAGCGAGTAAGAAAAGCGCGCGAAAGTGATGAGGTGAGCCAGTATTCCCCTATGGCTATCTTTCAGGATTTTGGTCAAGCCAATATCGATGCCTTGGAAGAACTTCAGGTGGCGGTATCGCCGCAAAAGTTGGATCGTGCCGTTTCATTATTAGAAGGCGCTGAAACGATTTATATCCAAGGTATGCGACGTGCGTATCCTGTTGCATTTTATCTGTGGTATGCCTTGATGAAATCTGACAACAATGTGGTTTTGCTAGATGATCACGGCGGTATGTTGGCACCACTGACTCGGCGGATGACAGAGAAAGATGTGTTATTCACGGTAACATTCAGCCCCTACGCACCAGAAACCAGTACCCTGATTGATGCAGCGCACGAAAAAGGCGTTCCCATTGTTGCGATTACGGATAACCAGATGAATGCTCAAGGCAGTAAGATGGAAGTTTGTTTTGAAGTCCAGGAGGGGGACGTGATGGGCTTTCGCTCGCTCAGTTGCTCTATGTACTTGGCGCAAACCTTGGCTGTGAGCTTAATGTGCCAAGATAATAAATAACGCGGCTTAAATTCTTTTTTAATTACAGTTTCTCTCCTCGTCTTTTAATTCAACAGACGCTATCAATTGGTAGCGTTTGTACCTCTAATATCGATGACACAATGTGTCGCTAAGGATGGACTATGCGTTTTGCTCTGCATGGAATGTGTTCGCTATACAGCAATATTCTCTCTGATATCCGATTAGCTAAGGAAACGGGTTATGAGGGGCTTGAAATACATACTGATAAACTCTGGCGCTATTTAGATGCGGGTTTAACCAGTCAGTTGCTGAATGAGCGCTTGCAAGCTGCAGGTATTAAACCTTCTGCCATTGATATTATTGGTGGCGTTGAAGGCGCAACAAGAGAAGATCAAAAGCGGCTGTTTGAACAAACCGAAACCTTATGCCTGGTAGCCAAAGAGATTGGTGCGCCAACGATTCAGCTTAACGCTTTCGAAGGACTCAATGGACTTTCTATTGCTGACAATATTCGTCTGACAGCTGCGAACATTAGAAGTATTGCTGATATTGGCCGTGATTTTGGTATCCGATTCCAGTATGAAGGGGCAGCCTGGACGCCGATCGCGAGCTTAGATGATTATTTACGCCTGCATGATGCGGTATCTCGTGATAATTTTGGTTTTGTTCTCGATACATGGCATCTCTGGGCTTGCCGAGGTGCAACCCCTGAACAAGTGGTAAAAATCGATAAAGATCGTATTTATAATGTGCATTTTTCAGACGGGAAACGGCCTGCTATCGGCGAGACTTGGCCGAATGAAAGGGCCCTGCGTGGTTATTTATTAGGCGAGGGAGATATTCCCTTACAAGAGTGGGCTAGCGCAATTTTAGAAACCGGATATGATGGCTTCTGTTCTGGGGAATTTCTTAATGATCAGCTGTGGGAGCATGATCATTATGAGCTTGCCAGTCACATGCTTCAGGGAATGAGAGCATTGGTTAAGTAAGGAAAATCAGTCTGTTTATTGGATACATGAATTGGACACATTATTTGGAGGCCGAGTGCCTCCTTCTTGCACAAGGAGCGTTTTACAATGCAATTAGAACGCCGTGCGGATTTAATTCTCGTCGGAACCACGCTGTTAGCGTCCGCGGGATGGATTTTCTCAAAAGAATCAATTCAAGGCCTACCACCGTTTGGGTTCATTGGCTTACGATTTGTCATGGCATCATTTTTTTTACTGCCTTTTTGCTATGCCAAATTTAAACAAGTCGATAATCGTGATATGGCGAAAGCAATGGGAGTTGGGAGCCTGTTGGGAACCGCACTATTGATATGGATTCATGCCATATCTATCAGTGATACCCTCGGGGAAGGGGCGTTTATCATGAGTCTCTCGATGCTGATTGTCCCATTGGTGGCTTGGATTTTGTTCAAAACAAGGCCCCCCCGCGTATTTTGGTTAGCACTACCAGTTGCGTTGTCAGGTCTGATCATGCTGTCGTTTGGTGATGGTGCAGCTTGGCAGTTTTCAGCGAACCAACTCGCGTTTATGGGTTCGGCAGTGATGATGGCAATCCATTTCAATCTCAATAGCAAATACGCCCGTCGGATCCCAACATTATTACTGACTTGTTTGCAGCTATTTGTTATTGGGTGTATGGGGTTAGTTGCATCAGCATTATTTGAAAGTTGGCCTGTCTCTGTGAGCACTACGACATGGGGCTGGTTTACGTTGAGCATGTTGGTGGCAACCAGTTTACGCTATGTTATGCAGACCGCAGGACAAAAAGACAGTTCGCCAGCAAACGCTGCGATTATTATGATCCTTGAGCCTGTATGGACAGTCATACTCAGCGTTATTTGGTACGCAGAACAGATGCCAGCACATAAACTAGTGGGTTGTACGATGATCTTGCTGGCCTTGCTGACCTACCGTGGTGGGCCATTACTGTTTAAACGTATTTACCATCGTCCTTCGCCATTGTAACGTTGGTCTTTGAGTGTCAGCATCTTAAACGTAGTTATTTTGTATTTATTACGGTGTTTATGGCTTTTTCATTATTTTTTTCGTTTGATAGCACAATACCTGACATAACGGCTCCTAATTGAATATATTGCTTGGGTACATGCGCTAATGTAACGCAACAGTATTCGCTATAAAAATAGGGATAATCTATTTCATCAATAGGTATTTGCTATTGGCTTAATCATGCCAACTTTTCACCGTTAACCATCCTGATGAATGACTTGTTATGTTCTCCACAAATTGAATCATTCATTTCATTATTGTTTTGAAATGATAATTCCATTTCTTTAGTATTTGAAATATAGAAGCTGAAAATAAGTCATGAAGGATCGTGATATGTCGAAGTTACTTTCAAAATACAGCGCACCAGATCCAGTCGGAAATACTCAAGCTATCACGCCTGAGTCTGCCGGGTGGGAGTACGTCGGTTTTAACGTGTTTGAGCTAGAAGTCGGTCAACGGCTCACATTATCAGAAAGTAGTAATGAGCGTTGCCTCGTGCTTATTGGCGGGTTTGCTACTGTTTCAACGTCGGAGAAGTCGTTTGAAAATATCGGCGACAGGATGAGCCCGTTTGAACGTAAAAAGCCGTATGCCGTTTTCATGGCAAAAGGTGAAGCAGTGACAGTGGTAGCGAATACCACACTTGAACTTGCGGTATGTGAAGCACCAGGTTGGGGGACTTATCCAACACGGTTAATTACACCGGATGATATTGATGCGGAGCAACGCGGTACGGGCAATAACCAGCGCTATGTACATAATATCCTACCTGATTATAAAGAAGCTGACAGCTTACTGGTGGTCGAAGTGTATACCGATGAAGGGTGCACCAGTTCTTACCCCAGCCACAAGCATGATCAAGATGCAGAGCCAAATGAAACCTACCTTGAAGAGACGTATTACCACCGTCTGAATCCACCCCAAGGTTTCTGTCTGCAGCGAGTGTATACCGATGACCGTTCACTGGATGAGTGCATGGCGGTGTACGACAAAGATGTCGTGAAAGTGCCAAAAGGTTATCACCCGGTCGCGACGGTTGCCGGTTACGACAATTATTATCTGAATGTTATGGCGGGTCCTGTTCGCAAATGGCTGTTCACCTGGGAAGGGGATCACCAGTGGGTGAATGAGAACAGCTATGTAAATAAACATGCATCAAAATGATGTTGTAAGTAATGCACTACGCACAAGCATCTCTTGTGCATCTTCTTTTTAGACTAAGGAGTAAGTCATGTTCAATATTGCGTTATTCGGCGCTGGCAGGATTGGCCAAGTCCATGCTGTTAACATTGCGAGCCACCCTGAGACGTGCGTGTATTCGATTATTGACCCGTATCAGGAAGGCGCTCAAAAACTGGCTGATAAATACAATGCTGTGACTCAGAGTGTTGAGCAAGCAATGGCAGATCCGAATGTTCATGGTGTGTGTATCTGCTCAGCAACGGATACTCATGCCAATCTTATTGAACTTGCAGCACAACATGGCAAGGTGATTTTTTGTGAGAAACCGATTGATCTTGAACTTAGCCGAGTCAGAGATTGTTTAGCGGCAGTGAAACAATATAACGTGCCAATGGTGGTGGGGTTTAACCGTCGCTATGATCCACAGTTTAGAACGTTAAAAAATCAACTTGAAGCAGGGGTTGTCGGAACACCAGAATCTCTGGTAATCACGTCTCGTGACCCATCGCCCCCACCAGCGGAATACAGCAAGGTCTCTGGGGGAATGTTCCGTGACATGACGATTCATGATTTAGATATGGCGCGTTTTATCATGGGTGAGGATCCCGTTTCTATTACCGCGCATGGTAGTTGTATGGTTGATCCTGCGATCGGTGAGGCCGGTGATATTGATACTGCAGTGTTAGTCATGGCATTTCCTTCCGGAGCCATAGCAACGATCCATAATAGCCGGCGTTCTGGCTATGGCTACGATCAACGGATAGAACTGCATGGTTCACAAGGGGTCTTACAAGCCAGCAATATGAAAGAAAACCTGCTCGAGTATTGGGGGGATCAGGGTTGTGTTGCCGCAAAACCGCAGCATTTCTTCCTTGAACGCTACCAAGCGGCTTACATTGCAGAATGGCAACATTTTGTCGATGTGCTCAATGGTCAGCAGCCTGAGTGTACTGGTGCCGATGGTGAATACGCCCTGATGCTTGCCGATGCCGCCATTCAGTCAATGAAAGCGAGACAAACCGTCGTGCTGTAGTGCCAATTAACGACGGATATAAAAACGCCTCGCTGTGACTTAGCGAGGCGTTTTTTTGATTCATGCTGTAGGGTTAATCGCAGTGGATTAATCAATACTTGTCTGAGGATTAACCTTCCGCAATTTCACTGGGGTGTCATTGTTTTTATAGGCCAGTGATACCGCTAAGGTTTGGGCTAGGCACATAGAGGCAGATTGCGAGCGGAACGCGTCCACTTGTGCTTCTTTAACCACAAAACAGACATCACTAAATGCGGCTAATGGGCTGATTTGGCTGTCTGTGATGACAATCTGTTTAGCGCCGGATTGAGAGGCAACCTCACTGAGGGTAACCGTTTCTTGTGCGTATGGGCTGAAGCTAATCGATATGACGACATCGTTAGGCCCAATCATACTGAGTTGTTCTTTGAACATCCCGCCGAGGCCATCAATAAGGAAGGCTCGACGCTCTAGATGGCGTAGCGCATAGGTCAGGTATGAGGCTACGCTGAATGAGCGGCGCAGGCCAATAAGATAGATGTTTTCGGCTCGGCTAAGCATATCGACAGCTGCTTCCAGTTTATCTTCTGGTGTATGTGCAGCAAGCTGCGCCATTGCTTGTCCATTGGCTCGGGCAAATTCTTGCAATATGTGTGCGGGTTTTTCGGGTGTTGGTGAGTCGGTATCGAGTTCTTTGAATAAGCGGGCGCGGTCCGTATAGCTGGCTGTTTCCTCAACCAGATTTCGACGAAATAGCTGTTTCATCTCATTGAAACCACTGAACCCAAAAGCGCTGGCAAAACGGATCAACGTCGAAGGGGGAACATCGGCCTGGTTGGCGATAACCGCGACAGTATCGAAAGCAACACTGTTACTATTATCGAGCACATAGCGGGCGACCTGTTGCAGACGCTTACTCAAGTCGCCATACCTGGTGCGGATTTGGTCTTGTAATTCAGTGAGGGTGGTGGCAACAGTCATATCAAATTCCCTAATGTATTTATACTCAAGTAACCTCAAGATGAAGAATTCAGAGTGAGCTTGGCACGTTTTATTTCAGGGAAATGGTACACAATTGACTATTCCCTTTTAAGCGCATTTTCCCCTTGATCGACTTCACGTTACTTAGCGATATTGTAGAGATTTATCGGTTAGGATGAAATTAAATTTTCAAAATTTATGCTAATTTGCAATATTTTTGGAACGTGCATTTCATTTTTGGTGGTAAAAAAAAGCCACATAACAGGAGAAATATGTGGCTACCTTAATAAAAGGCCTACAGTAAAAGTAATTCTGTAATATTAATTTTTAATATCAATGTCTTGTGACTGTAGTTTATTAATTATTGGCTCTTTTTCTGGCGTTTCATATCGAAAATAACAGCAACGACGATAACTAATCCTTTTACTACCTGTTGCCAGTAAGCGGAGACGTTCAGCAAATCGAGGCCATTTTGCAGCACACCCATGATCATGGTACCGATGATGGTACCCTGAATTGTGCCGATTCCACCCGCGTGTGACACACCGCCGACGGTCGCAGCAGCTATCGCATCAAGTTCGTATGACACGCCTAACCCAGGTTGTCCGGAGTTAATGCGGGCAGCAAGGATCAGAGCCGCAATACCGGCCAGCAAGCCGCCGTAGCTGTAGATCAATACTTTGTATTTATTAACGTTAATCCCAGACACATAGGCGGCGGTTTCGTTACCACCGATAGCATAGGCGTATTTACCAAAGCGGGTATAGTTCAGCAAAATGTAAGAGATGATCGCCATGACAATAAAAATGATAACGGGAACGGGAATACCGATGATGGTACCTTGTCCTATCCATTGGTAAGAATCGATCAGGCTACTGACTGGACGACCATCAGAGTACAGCAATGCCGCACCACGAGCGATGATCATCATACCCAGTGTGGCAATAAAAGGCGGGATCCCGGTATAGGCGATGAGCGCACCGTTAATAAAACCACACAGCGCTCCGACAGCGAGAGCTGCAAGGATCGGGATAATGACCGGTAACTCACCCAAGTTAGGATACATTCGCATACCCCAATCAAGGCTTTGCGCCATACTGGCTGATACCACGGCTGCAACCGCTAGTACAGAGCCGGATGAAAGGTCAATCCCTCGTGTGATAATGATGATGGTGACACCTAGTGCGAGCAGGCCAATACTGGCCATTTGAGTGACCACGTTTAATAGGTTTGCCACGGTGAGAAAGACGGGTGACAGAATTGTCATTACCACGCACATAGCAACAAAAACGAAGTAAATCGCGTATTTTGATATAAACCGCGAATAGTTTCGGGGCGATTTTTCATCTGAGGTTGCTTCAATTATTTTTGCAATCATAACAACTATCCTTGAAAGAATTAGTGCAATTAATTCCCTGAATATCAGGAAAATCGTCAATATTGAGTACTGTTAATGACCACTAATTCAGTGCCATTGACATGATTTTTTCTTGACTGGCTTCGTGTCCGTCCATCATTCCTTTTAGCTTTCCTTCGTGCATGATTAAAATGCGGTCGCTCATTCCGATAACTTCAGGTAATTCGGAAGAGATCATCACTAAGCTTTTACCCATTCCGGTGAGCAGTCGCATCAGCTTGTAGATTTCAGACTTTGCACCGACATCGATCCCACGAGTCGGTTCGTCGAGAAATAGGATATCGGGTTTGGTGAGCATCCAACGGGCCAATAAAACTTTCTGTTGGTTTCCGCCACTTAAGTTATCGATGGCCTCATGCATATCAGGCGTCTTAACTCTGAGTTTTTGGCAGTGGTTTTCGCTGTCTTTACGCATTCTGCGCACATCAAGCACGTTGACGACTTTGTTTCGATAAGCGTCTAGGTGGGCGATAGAGGTATTAGCGAAGATATCCAGCATGAGATAAAGCCCTGACTGACGGCGATCTTCGGTTAAAAAGGCCATTTTGTGTCGAATGGCGTCTTGCGGCGTATGGATCTCAACGTTTTCACCGTTGATCCAAATTTCGCCACAATCTTTATGCCTAACGCCAAATAAGGTTTCGATCAGCTCAGTTCGGCCAGCACCGACTAATCCGGCAATGCCGAGGATTTCGCCTTCATGCAATTTGAAGTTAATGTCAGTAAAGGCGCCGTTTACCGTGAGGTTTTTAACTTCGAGTCGAATTTTTCCCGGTTTGGCTGTTGGAGGCGGGAACACGTCACCGAGATCGCGGCCTACCATCATTTGTACTAATTCATCATTGTTGGTGCTTTGGGCTTCGCGCTCACCGATATAGCAGCCATCACGAAATACCGTAATATCATCACAAATTTGGAATATTTCCCCCATCTTATGGCTAATATAGACAATCGCGACCTCTTTGGACTTAAGCATTTCGATGATTTCAAATAAATGCGTCACCTCTTTATCGGTCAAGGCAGAGGTTGGCTCGTCCATGATGATAATTTTTGAGTGGTATGAAATAGCCTTTGCGATCTCAACCATTTGCATGGTGGCAACGGTTAATTCATGCATCTGAGTGCGAGGGTCTAGTTTTAAATTTAGCCGTTGGAGTAACTCTTCTGTATCACGATACATTTTTGCGTGATCAATAAGTTGTAATGGCCCTTTGACGGGTTCACGGCCTAACCAGATATTTTCGGCGATATTACGATGGAGAATAGGGGATAGTTCCTGGTGAATCATGGAAATACCGGCTTCGAGTGCTTCTTTAGCCCCCGTAAAATTAACGTGTTCATCTTGGTAGAGAATCGTGCCGCAATCTCGCTGATAAATACCAAACAGTACTTTCATTAAGGTTGATTTCCCTGCGCCGTTTTCCCCCATGAGTGCCATTACGCGACCTTTGCGCAGGGTAAGCTGAACATTATCGAGGGCTTTTACACCCGGAAAGGTTTTAGTAATACCGCGCATCTCAAGTAGTACGTCGTTCATTCCTGTTGCTCCGAAAGTGGGCTCTGTTATCTATGTTATTGACCGTTAACAGAGCCGGTTTAGGAAGTGTCGTTGATGTTGAGAATCTAGGAACGTCTGTGTTGCGGGTAGAATGATTTAGCCTTGTTTTGCATTGAATGCCGCTAAATTGTCTTTGGTGACAAGCTCTGCCGGGATCCAAGTGATTTTCTCGAAAGGCTTGTTTTGAACGGCGCTTAACGCAGCATCAATCGCGCCACGCGCTTGGCCACCACCATCTTGGAATACTGTGGCACTGAGGCTGCCTTTTTCGATAGCCATCAAGCCATCAGGGGTCGCATCAACACCAACGACGAGAGTCTCTTTGAGTTTCCCTGCTGCTTGGAGAGCCTGAATGGCGCCCAGTGCCATATCATCGTTGTTGGCAATAATGACATCGAGTCTATCGCCAGAATTCAGCCAGTTCTCCATCACCATCATGCCTTGTGCGCGTTGCCATAGGCCGGTTTGTTTACGGACAACTTTGAAGTCTTCGCTGTTTGCAAAAAAGTCTTCGACGCCTTTGGTTCGCATGATGGCCGCCTCTTGCGTCAACATACCCATGAGGATCCCAATATTGCCGCCTTTTATCGATTCCGCTGCGAATTTGGCCTGAGTCTCGCCGAATTTAAGCTCATCAGAGCCGACATAGAACACGCCATCAGGCATGTAGGATGGGCGACGGTTCAGGAACACTAATTCAATGCCGGCTTTCGATATTTGATCAGTCATTGGCAGTGTTGCGTCAGTATTTACCGGTACCAAAATGATGGCGTCCATTTGCTGAACGATAAAGTTTTGAATTTGACCGAGTTGTTTAGCGGTATCTTCTTTGGCATCAACAAAGGTGAGTTCTAGTTTGCCATCGAACTGTTTTGCATAGTTATCCATGGAATCTTTCATGTACACCATAAAGGTGTCATCAAAGTTAGGAATGGCTACGCCGATACGGGTGACGTCACTATCAGCCTTATCACCACCGCAGGCCGTTAATACAAGAAGCCCTGACACTAGCATCATATTTTTCAGGCGTTGTTTGGTGTGATGGGCAAGCGTCATGAGTGTGCTATGTAAAGCGCGAGGAAGTCGAGCAGTAAATCCGTTAATTGCTGATGGCATGGTAGCCTCCTTCATTTATAAAGTCATACGGGTCGCCGAACACGGCTTGAAATGTATGTTTCATTATGTCAGGCGTTTGTATGCAATTTACTTCTCAGCGGAATAAACATCATAGAGTGAGAAGCGGGTTTTACGTTGGTTGAAATATATTTTTTATTGGAATGAGAGAAACTATATGGCTATGTGTAAATAATAACCACATATTGTGTTGTGGAATTATTGGAAGTGTTAACTTGATCTCGTTGGAACTATTGTTTCATGTGCTGAATCAGGTGTAAGTAATTGATTTTGAATGAAGTAATATTTAATCTCATTGTTGTTTGCTTTTAAGTTATTGAATTACAAATGAATATGAAACTAATATTTCAAGTTGAAAATACGCTTGTCGCATATGGAAAATATTTATCGCCATAATGATCTTTATTGCGGAAGTGAAATAAGAAGTAAAAAGTATAGCTGGATCACAAAGCAAATCTCTTGTTTCGCAATTCCTTGAAAATGAAATGTACGTTTCGTATATTGGCTTTAAGCGATGACTACAAGCTGGCTATCCGCAGTGTGAATATGATGGCTAATAAAAGGAACTATCAATGTTGGCGCCGGGGTGTTGTATCGGACCATTGGCAAGGAGTGAGAACATGTGTACCAACAGTAAGCAGCTCGATCTTATTTGTATGGGGCGAGTAGCAGTTGATCTTTATGGTCAGCAAATTGGGGCCCGTCTGGAAGACATGGGCTCGTTTGCGAAATATCTGGGCGGGTCTTCGGGCAATGTTGCTTATGGTACCGCACGGCAGGGGTTGAAATCGTCAATGCTGGCACGGGTTGGTGATGAACATATGGGGCGATTTCTGCGTGAAGAACTGCAGCGGGTCGGGGTTGATACCAGCCATTTGATCACAGACAAAGAGCGCCTGACCGCCTTGGTAATATTGGGCATTAAAGATGAAGAGACGTTTCCGCTGATCTTCTACCGTGATAACTGTGCCGATATGGCGATTACTGCTGATGACGTTGATGAAGAGTACATCGCTTCTGCGCGTTGTCTGGCCATAACGGGGACGCACCTTTCTCATCCCCATACTCGTGAAGCGGTGCTCACCGCACTACGCTATGCCCGTAAACACGGTGTAAAAACCGCCATTGATATTGATTATCGCCCTGTTCTTTGGGGATTGACGACACTTGGTGATGGTGAAACCCGCTTTATTGAATCAGGCAAAGTTACTGAGCAGTTACAAGAAGTGCTTGGATTGTTTGATTTAATTGTGGGAACAGAAGAAGAGTTTCATATAGCGGGTGGGTCAACCAATACTGTTGAGGCACTACAGGCTGTACGTGCGGTTAGTCAGGCTGAGTTGGTTTGCAAGCGTGGGCCATTAGGATGCTCGGTCTTTACTGATGTGATCCCCAATGATTTGGATGAAGGGATCACCGTCAATGGTGTACGTGTTGATGTGCTGAACGTACTTGGGGCAGGTGATGCTTTCATGTCAGGTTTACTGCGTGGGTATCTCAATGAAGAGGGCTGGGAGAAGGCCTGTACTTATGCCAATGCTTGCGGTGCCCTAGTCGTGTCGCGCCATGGCTGTGCCCCTGCGATGCCATCAAAATACGAATTGGATGATTACCTGCAACGCGCTCATGACGTCGCACGTCCAGATCAGGATACACAATTAAATCATCTACATCGCGTGACCACGCGTGATAAAGAGTGGGATGAGCTATGCGTGTTAGCGTTTGATCACCGCATTCAGTTTATCGATATGGCCCGTGAAGAAGGGGCGGATATTGGTCGGGTTAAGCGACTTAAACAGTTAATTCTTCAAGCCAGCCGTGATGTTGCAGAAGAAGCTGACTTGCAGGGGAAAGCGGGATTACTTTGTGACAGCAGTTTCGGTCAGGATGTATTGAACGAAGCTACCGGATCGGGCTGGTGGATTGGTCGCCCTGTCGAGTTACCCGGTTCTCGGCCGCTAGAATTTGAGCATGGCAATATTGGTTCTCAGCTTATCGACTGGCCATTAGAGCATGTAGTGAAGTGCTTAGTCTTTTTCCATCCGGATGACCAGCATGCTCTGCGGCTGGAACAAGAGAAGAAAGTGCTCGAGGTGTACGCGGCCTGCTGTAAAACCGGACATGAAATGTTGCTTGAAGTCATTTTACCCGCCGATATGGCACACAGTGATGCCCTGTACTTACGGGCGATGCAACGCTTCTATAACTTAGGTGTGAAACCTGATTGGTGGAAATTGCCGCCGATGGCAGCCGCCAGTTGGCAAGCTGTCAATGAGTTGGTTCAGGCTCGAGATAGCCATTGCCGAGGTGTTGTACTGCTCGGGCTGGATGCCCCAGAAGCCGAACTGAAAGCGGGCTTTAATGCCGCTGCCGGCCAGACCATCGTTAAAGGATTTGCCGTTGGCCGTACGATTTTTGGTCAGCCTTCACGTCAGTGGTTGGCAAATAAGATTGATGACGCAGGCTTAATTGCGCAAGTGAAAGCGAATTATCACAACCTGATCGCGCTATGGCGAGCACGTGGCGAGCAAGGAGAATAATCATGATGAAAGAAACCACCATTCGCCTGACCATGGCCCAAGCCTTAGTGAAATATCTCCAGATGCAGAAAGTGGATATTGATGGTGAAATAAAACCGTTGTTCGCCGGCGTGTTCGCTATTTTTGGTCACGGTAATGTTGCGGGGTTAGGTGAGGCGCTTTATCACGCGCAAGAGAGCTTGCCGACATATCGTGCGCACAATGAGCAGGCGATGGCACACAGTGCAATTGCTTTTGCCAAAGCCAATAACCGCCAGCAGATGATGGCAGCGACAACATCCGTAGGACCCGGCGCGCTCAATATGGTGACCGCAGCCGCGTTGGCCCATGTGAACCGCTTGCCTGTATTGTTATTGCCTGGCGATACTTTTGCCACTCGTGAGCCAGATCCTGTCCTGCAGCAAATTGAAGACTGGAATGATGCCACGATTACCCCTAATGATTGCTTTAAACCGGTGAGTCGCTTTTTTGATCGTATAACCCGTCCGGAGCAATTGCTGAACAGTTTGCCGCAAGCGATGCGAGTGTTAACTGACCCGCTTGAGTGCGGCCCTGCAACCATTGCTATCCCGCAGGATGTACAGACGATGGCATTTGATTATCCGTTGCATTTCTTTAATGAGAAAGTGCATCGGGTTCGTCGCCTAGGAGCCGATGAGGCTGAATTAGCCGCCGTTATCGATATCATTCAATCAGCAAAACAGCCTTTGGTGATTGCTGGTGGTGGGCTGCACTATTCCAGTGCGCTGGAAGAATTCCTCCATTTCGTTGATACCTATCAACTGCCTGTTGGCGAAACACAAGCGGGTAAAGGGGCACTGCCATGGGATCATCCATCGAATCTGGGTTCAATAGGGGTAACAGGATCGACGGCAGTGAATACTTTGGCAGCAGAAGCTGATGTTGTGATTGCCGTTGGTAGTCGCTTGCAAGACTTTACGTCTAGCTCTCGTGCATTGTTTAAACCTGAGGCCAAGATAATCTCACTGAATATCAATGGCTTTGATGCTAATAAGCATTATGGATTGCCGTTAGTGGCAGATGCCAAGCGAACGTTGCCTCAGCTAACCGCAGGGCTAAGAGGGTGGCAGGTAAGTTTTAACTGGTTGACTCAGGCTGAAATGTTGCGTCAGCAGTGGAATGAAACCGTATCCATCGCGATGACGGATCGCGGCAGTGACTTGCCGACAGATGCTGAAGTGATTGGGGCGGTGAATCGTGCTGCGGGAGATCAGGACATTGTTGTGTGTGCCGCGGGGGGACTGCCTGGTGAGTTGCATAAATTGTGGCGTACCCAGTACGACAAAGGCTATCACGTTGAGTATGGCTTCTCGTGCATGGGGTATGAGATCGCTGGCGGGCTAGGGGTCAAGATGGCCAAGCCGGATTCAGAAGTCTTTGTCATGATTGGCGATGGTTCCTACCTGATGCTGAACTCAGAAATAGCCACATCCGTCATGCTGGGTAAAAAGCTGGTGCTGGTGGTGTTGGACAATCGTGGTTACGGCTGTATCAACCGTTTACAGCATGCCTGTGGCGGTGCGGGGTTTAATAATCTACTCAAAGATTGCAACACCGTAGAAGAGGGCGCACCGAAAACAGATTTTGCCGCTCATGCCCGTTCACTGGGAGCTGTGGCCGAGAAAGTTGCCAATATTAATGAACTTGAGCAAGCCCTGAATCGCGCCAAATTGTCATCGGTCACTTATGTGATCACGCTTGATACGGATCCATTGAGTACCACGGAGTCCGGTGGTTCATGGTGGGAAGTCGCTGTCCCCGAAGTCTCTGAGCGTGAACAAGTACGAGCAGCCAGAATACGCTATGAACTGGCAAAGCAGCAGCAAGTCATTTAAGGAGAAGAGAAATGGCTGTTCAATTAGGTATCAATCCACTGACATGGACCAATGATGACTTACCGTCATTAGGTGCTGAAACACCATTAGAAACGTGTTTGACAGAGGGACGTCAAGCTGGATTTGCAGGGTTTGAGTTGGGCAATAAGTTCCCCCGTGATGCCAGCATTCTGGGGCCAATTTTAGCGAAGCATGATGTAAAACTCGTATCCGGTTGGTACTCGGGAGAATTATTAACCCGCTCGGTAGAAGAAGAGATTGCGGCGGTACAACCTCACTTGACACTTTTGCGAGAGCTTGGCGCAACGGTGATGGTATTTGCTGAAGTGACTCACTGTATTCATGGTCAGCAAAATACGCCAGTGCGTCTGCGTCCTGTTTTTCCGGCAGAACAGTGGCAGGAATACGGTCGTAAGCTGACTGAATTTGCTCAATACACCCAAAGTATGGGAGTACAAGTTGCCTATCACCACCATATGGGCACGGTGATTGAATCCGCTGACGACATTGATCAGTTGATGGCGCATACCGGGCCAGAAGTCGGATTACTGCTTGATACCGGTCATTTGACCTTTGCTGGTGAAGACCCGGTTGAAGTGGCTTGTCGTTGGGCACACCGTATTAACCATGTGCACACCAAAGATGTCAGAGCTGACGTACTGGCATATGTGAAAAATCGCAAAACCAGTTTTTTAAATGCCGTACTTGATGGCGTGTTTACCGTTCCCGGTGATGGTTGTGTGAATTATCCGGCAGTATTTGAACAATTGCATAAAGCAAACTATCAGGGATGGCTGGTGGTGGAAGCGGAACAGGATCCAGCCGTTGCTCATCCAATGACTTACGCCACACTGGGTTTTAATAATCTACATCAACTTGCGCTTGAAGCTGGCTTGCTTCGCGATTAAGGCTAAATCAAATTTAGGAGTTCAGAATGGAAACGGTACAGAATTTTATTGATGGTCACATTAGCGAAAGCCATAGCCAGCGCTTTGCACCGGTATTTAATCCCGCGACAGGTGAACAAACCCGTCAGGTAGTGATGAGCTCTGCTGCTGAAACAGCAGAGGCGATTGCTGCGGCTCATATTGCATTCCCTGCGTGGGCTAAAACATCTCCGCTGAAGCGTGCGCGAGTCATGTTCAGGTTTAAGGCGTTGCTTGAAGCTAATATGGATAAGCTTGCCCGTATTATCTCGAACGAACACGGCAAAGTGTATTCAGATGCGGTGGGTGAGGTGACTCGTGGTCTTGAGGTGGTGGAATTTGCCTGTGGCATCCCGCATCTCCAAAAAGGTGAGCATTCCGCCAATGTTGGTGGCGGCGTCGATAGCCATTCACTAATGCAGCCTCTTGGTGTGTGCGTTGGGATCACCCCGTTTAATTTCCCTGCAATGGTGCCGATGTGGATGTTCCCGATTGCATTAGCCACGGGTAATACCTTTATTCTTAAGCCATCCGAAAAAGATCCGTCACTGGGGCTAGTGTTGGCTGAATTGCTCCAAGAAGCCGGATTACCGGACGGGGTTTTCAATGTCGTCAATGGTGATAAAGAGGCGGTTGATGTGCTACTGACAGATAGTCGTGTTCAGGCTGTCAGCTTCGTTGGATCGACACCGATTGCAGAATACATTTACACGACAGCATCTGCGCATGGTAAACGTTGTCAAGCTTTGGGTGGCGCGAAGAATCATTGTATCTTAATGCCTGATGCAGATTTGGATATGGCTTCCAATGCTATCATGGGAGCGGCCTATGGCGCGGCGGGTGAACGCTGTATGGCTCTGTCGGTAGTGGTGGCAGTTGGTGATGAAACGGCAGAGTCAATCATCGCCAAGCTATCGGAGCAGATCGGTGCGATGAATGTGGGGCCCGGCATTGTTGATGGTCGTGAAAATGATATGGGGCCTGTTATTTCAGCAGCGCACAAAGCGAAAATTTGTGACTACATCCAAAGCGGTCAGGATCAGGGCGCAAGCTTACTGATTGATGGTCGAGATATTCGTATTGATGGTCATGAAAAGGGTTATTTTGTCGGTCCGACATTGTTCGATAACGTGTTACCCGAAATGACGATTTATCAGGAAGAGATTTTCGGCCCGGTATTGTCGATTGTCCGTGTACCGGATTATCAAACAGGGTTAGAGCTGATCAATCGTCATGAATACGGCAACGGCACGGCAATTTTCACCCGTGACGGTGAAACTGCGCGGCAGTTCAGTGAAGATGTGCTAGCCGGTATGGTTGGGATCAATGTGCCAATTCCTGTCCCTATGGCATTCCATAGCTTTGGTGGCTGGAAGCGCTCGGTATTTGGTCCATTAAATGTTCACGGTAACGACGGTGTACGTTTCTATACCCGAATGAAAACCGTGACCAGCCGTTGGCCAGCCAGTATCCGTCTTGAGCAGCATACTAGCAGCTTTGTGATGCCAACGATGGATTAACTGATCACCGAAGTGATGACATTGGAAAGATAGAACGCCTGAGCTTGCTCAGGCGTTTTGTTCTGTCTGGTCGATATTACTTGTTGATAGCCTTATAAATTATTTCGCATGCCGTCTAATCACGCTAAAATGTGTCATTATCTGATTCGTCGTTACGTTGAGCGACTATTACCCGAGAGGGTGAGAGTAATTAATGCAAACCAGCTACCGCACACATTTGGACACCTTACATTCGTTAGGGATGAACGCATTCAAAACACACAGCCAAAAAATCAACCCGGGTGATGTGTTCGTTTGTCGTCAGGGATTAACATGGGACAGCCATCTTTCTGTTGATGATGCGATTGAGCGAGGAGCGATCGGCGTGATTGCCAATCGGCCTCTGGATATTGATGTGCCGTGTTTGATCACGCCCAGTCACAGTACGGCGATCAGCCTCATAAATCAGTATTATGCATATCCTCAAGACAAGATTAAGCATATAGGTGTGACTGGTACCAATGGTAAGACAACGGTAGCCTATTGTTTGAGTCATATGCTTAATCTTCAGGGTAAATCGGCTTATACCGGCACATTAGGCAGTAGCTTTGATACTGCATTTTACCCACTGGATAACACAACGCCTGATGCCATCACCTTGCTTAATTTGTTCCATGCGATGGAATGTGCTGATGTTTCACACCATGTGATGGAGGTGAGCAGCCATGCCTTGTCACAAGACCGTGTGACTCATATTGATTTTGATGCGGTGATTATTACTAATATCGGCACCGATCATCTGGATTATCATAAGCATCGCGAAGATTACATTCAGGCAAAACTGCGCCTTATTGACCGATTAAAGCCGGGTGGTATTGCGGTTGTGAATCTTGATGATGAGCAGGTTTTGTCAGTCATGGAGCGCTGTCGTAGTCGTTGTGATGTCGTGACATTCAGTTGCGAAGACCGGAGTGCTGATCTTTTTGCCGATGAGATAATCTCTACCTGCCAAGGCAGTCACTTCTTACTGAATTATAAGGGCGAGGTATTTAACGTTGCCTCGCCGTTGCCGTTTCGTTTTAATGTCGAAAATATCCTTGCGATGATGGGATTACTCGTCGCGATAGGTTTCACTATGAGTGACGTGATTGACAGGGTAGCGGAGCTAAAAGCAGCACCGGGTCGCAGCGAAGTGTATCCGTTGGTTAACGATATGACTGTGATTTTAGATTATGCTCACAATCACGACAGTCTGCAGAACTTGTATAAAAATGTCCGTGAACACTGTCAGGGGCAGGTGGTTACCGTGATAGGTGTTACGGGGGAGCGTTTGGCGGATGCGCCAGAGATAGGTCAGTTGTGCAAAGCACAATCAGATTTCGTTTTCTTTACGACGGATAACCCGTTGGGAGTTTGCCAAAACGCGTTGTTTGATGCGTTGTTAAGCAAGATTGATAGCGGTACTCATGTAAAATGTATTCATGATAGGCAACAAGCGATACTGGAAGCGGCTGCATTGTTAGAACAGGGTGATGTGTTACTGCTTTGTGGTAAGGGGCATGAGCAATATCAATATATCAGCAACAACAAAAACGATGCTGAACTTTATATCGGCGATCTGGCTGCCTTACAGCTAGCCGTAAGTTAACTCAACGATCACTGCTGTCAGAGTGGTTATCAGGATGGGGGATAACACGTAACCAAAAACGATTAATGGGTTTTGGTTACGTGTTATAAATTCGTTGCAGTGTATTAGAAGTGTAACTGGATCACAGATTCAGCCACACAGCCAGGGCGGCGAACACCTTCAATGTGCACAGTTAATTCTTGTACTATCTCAAGGCCACGCTTAACAGGAGTGACAGATTTAATTTTGGTTGTGGCACGAATACGGTTATTCGATTTTACCGGGTAAGGGAATCGGATCTGATTGAACCCCATGTTCACAGTCATTTTAGCTGTTGGGTATTTTTGCTTTTCAGGATCAACACTGTCTGTCAGTACCGATAACAATGACAGTGTAAGGAAACCGTGTGAAATCGTCGTTTTGAATGGAGACTCTGCGCTCGCTCGCTCTGGGTCAGTATGGATCCATTGGTGATCTTCAGTTACGTCTGCAAATTTATTGATACGCGTTTGATCAACCATTAGCCATTCGCCGGTATGGATAACTTCACCAAGAGATTCAGTCAATTGGATATACAACGCTTCAGCTTCAGGTTTCATAACGATAGCAGCAGGTGCCGTTGCAATCACTTCACTTACTGCAGGTTGAGTGGCGACATCATCATTTGACGCTGATTGTTTTTCAAAAATAAACGCGCCTAACTGTGACTTATTTGTTTTATTGACAAAATCAAGCCAGTGCTCGCGTAAAGACGGTGAGAGTAAGTCTTTTAGCTCAAACGAATGTAGTGATAGACCTTCTCGTTTTTGCTTTAGAAAATCGACAACTTTCATGACTTGGAACCTTATTAAAAACTGCCCATATCTGGAACAAGGTGGTGTATTGTAACGGTAAATACAAACAATAAAAGGAAAATGTGTCACGGATCTCAATAATGCACAGGTCAGATGAGATAAATTGATTAATAATCAATAGCTTGCGGGTTGGTGATAATTGGGGCAAAAAAATAGACTGTTGATTGAAATAACATCAAACCTGACAGAAGCTTAACAAATTGGCTATTTTTGAGCTTACAACTGTTTCGCTATCCGCAGTATTATGTGATTAAAAGGAATAGACGTTATCCACTATTTTAAGCGTACACGTGTACGCAAAAAACAGTATTTTTAATTTAAAATAAACTATTCGCTAATTTAATAACCTGATTTTATCCATTTATTCTAGAGCAAAAAGAGTTACTTTTCTTATGGATGACGTCATATTTTTAATAGCATTGATTCTCATTGGCGAGAAGTGAGTATCATGGCCTTAGCAACTACGCTTATTGTGGTTTTCTGCTCAGGTAGTGATATTGATGAATGGGTATCAGAAGCTGTGCTATGCAACATATTTGACCATCTCTACCCAAAGCATTGCCGCGCCGCACGATCAAATGGCTATAGAGCTAGATAAATATGTGAAGGGAGTGGTAAGCAAAGGGGTGCCGGGTGCATCGTTAGCGGTTGTGATCAATGGTGATATTCGATTATTGCGTGGTTACGGCGTCACAAAAAAGGGAGGAAAAGAAAAAGTCGATTCAGCGACGGTATTTCCTTTGGCTTCTATTTCAAAGACATTTGCTTCTGCGGCTGTATCTATTCTTGTTGATCAAGGTGTTATTGAGTGGGATACACATATTATTCCGTATCTTGATGGGATTGAATTTAATAATGTGGAGTTAGGGAAGTCACTGACCTTGAGGCATGTTCTATCCCACACGACAGGGTTGGTCCCTCAGGCGTATTCTGATTTACTGGAAGATAATGTCAGTTATAGCCGAATATTACAGATGCTGAATCGGGTAAAGTTTGTTTGTGATCCGGGTAAATGCTACGGCTATCAAAATATTGTTTATAACCTCTCTGCTGACATGCTAAGTCTTGCTATTGGTAAAGATTATCCATCTTTTGTTAAAGAGCAGATATTTATTCCACTCAACATGGAACATGCATCTTATGGTATAGAGGAGTATAAAAAGGCTGACAATCGTGCAACGCCACATGTGCGAGTTAAAGCCGGTTGGGCGGCAGTAAAACCCGCACCTTATTATTACCGTGTGCCTGCTGCTGCTGGCGTGAATGCAAGTGCACAGGATCTGGCAAAATGGATGCTGGCACAGTTTGGCCATAATCCATCACTCTTGTCACCATCATCTTTGGCGGTTATGCATAAGCCTCATATTCGAGCAAACCAATATCGCTATCGGTCTAAACTAAGCAATGTACATTATGGCTTAGGTTGGCGAGTATTTGACTATCAGTCAATTACGGGGTTTATTCATCATGGCGGCTGGGTAAAAGGGATCCGGACTGAAATGGTGTTTAATCGTGTAACACAAACCGGCATCATCTTTTTGGCAAATTGTGAAACGGTTGCAGCACGTGAAATTGTGCTGCACTTTCTTAAATTGTATCGGCAGTATTATCCACCAGCCAAAAAATAAGCTAAAATCGGTTGAGTCCATAGGGGGAACGAGATGACCCTAGACCAAATGAGGAAACGATGATGAGTAAGTACAAATTGAAAGTCGCTGAGAATATTCAGCCAAATGGGCAACAGGGTACGCCTGAAGATACAGATCATGGACGCGGTGTTATTCGAGATAATGCATTAAAGGCCGTTGTGACCAGTACACTATTTCGTACCCGTATTGTTAAAGCGAAAAAAGGGAAGGGCAGCTTTCAACGTAAAGACAAACATTTAGGACGAGAGTCCTATTCAATAGCCGCTTAATTAAGCAACTACTGAATAGGACTTTTATTCTTAACTGAACAATTTGCTGCTGGCGTAAGTAAGCTGTGAAAATTGTCGTGCTAGTTCACGGTTAAGCCAGAGATAACCGAAGTAACTGATGTCACTGGTATCATCGTGTGGATGAGGGTGGCGTTTAGGCTGTAAGCTTAAAATGGTAATGTCTTGGGCAAGTACAACAAGGATTGATTTTTTTGCAACTTGTTCGCCCAATCGTTGAAATTGATTCGCTAATTGTTCTTTGGCGTGAGTTAAATCCGGCATATTGCTGATTTTATCTTTACCTTGCTGGGTGTCCCACTGCGTACTGATTAACGTTTCTAAATCAGCATATATCCGCTTTTCTATTAATAAGATATCTGAATATGTACTACTATTTTCTCCCGCTTCTTTTAGCACATGGGGCAGTAGACCTGCTTGCTTGTCAATAATACTCGCAAGTTTATCTGCGTGCATTGGGTCGAAAATATTGAGTGCCATCTCTTGGTTGTGGCGATGATAGTACAGGCAACTTTCTTGCAAAAATTGATTGAGTAAGTAAGTGAATTGGCTGGTAGCGCGGGTCGGGAAAATATAAAGGCTGGCGAGGATAGTCAAGATTCCTGCCCATAACACATTTAATACCCGCCATATTGCGGCATCAAAGTCTTCTGGCCCGCCACCTGCAACAACGACAAGCGTGACAGCAACAATGAGGGCGGCATAAGTGTATTTTTCTTGGGTGTAATACATCGAGCCGATGAGTAACGCGAGGAACATTAAGTGATGGGTCCAGTGCCATTGCACGGGGATGAGGAAAAGAGCCAGACCAATTACACCACCGATGACAGTACCTAAAATACGTTCTTTCGCTTTAGATAGCACCCCCCCGATGTATGGAATGGTACCTAAGATGGTAACGGCTGTAATTAGCGCCCAGTAGCCATAGGGGATATTGAAAATTCGGACCGTGAGCAAAATAAAGCTCATAACAATAGCCACACGTATCATATACAACAGACGTATATGCTGAATGGCAAAAAGTTCATAACGCATAATAAAAAGTACTTTGATGAAACGTGATCTTCTAATCATATAAAAAGTAGAGATAGATCACGAATTTTTTCTAATAGTGATTTTGTAAGTGAAAAAAAAAGCAGCAAATCAAATTGCTGCTTTCTTGTGACGAGGGGTCTTGCTTAATTAAACTGACGGGCAGTATGATGACGTGTTATTGAACAATTTCACCGCTTTCTACAACAGTTTTACGCACTTTGTCAGCAAACTTGAGTGCTTCTTCGCGGATCTTATCTTCATCAACCGTCAACATAGTACGATCGCTCATTAACACCTTACCATCGACGATAGTGTGCTTAACATTGGTCGCATAAGCTGAGTAGACTAGGGTTGAGTATGGGTTGTACATAGGCACCATGTTAGGTGCTTTTGTATCCACGACGATGATGTCAGCTAATTTGCCTTTTTCTAGTGAGCCAATGGAGTCTTCCATGTGAAGGGCACGCGCAGCGCCCATGGTTGCCATTTCAATCACTTTTACTGGGGGCATCGCTGCTCGATCTTTGTTGACCAGCTTATGGACTTTGGCAACTTGGTTGAATTCATCAAAGGTACTGATGGTGTTGCCAGACATTGGCCCATCGGTACCTAGGCCGATACGCAAACCATCATCAAACATTTTCAGTGCAGGCGAAACGCCTTTGGCTGATTTGATGTTAGCGCTCATGTTATGAGCCACACCCACATCATGCTTTTTCAGCAGTGCAATGTCGCTGTCACTAACATTAATCACGTGGGCACCGACAAGGTTTGGTGTAAGGGCACCAATGTCTGCCATGTATTCAACCGGTGATTTACCGCCACTGCGCTCAGCAATAACTTGATTCTCACGCTCAGATTCCGCTAAATGGATCATTACAGGTACGTCGTACTTCAGTGACAGCTTGGTGATTTTCTGTAGTGTTTCAGTTGTATTGGTATACGGAGCATGCGGCGCAAATGCAGGTGTAATACGAGGATGATCTTTATATTCTTCAATAAAGTTCACCGCATAATTAATGCCTTCGTCGGCATTGGCGGCATCAGCAACAGGGAATTTAATGACAGTTTCACCGAGTACCGCGCGCATACCGATCTCATCAACGGTTTTAGCCACTTCATCTTCAAAGTAGTACATATCAGCATAAGTTGTTACGCCACCTTTGATCATCTCAACATTACCCAGTTGAGCGCCAATGCGAACCATGTCACGAGAGACCAACTTGCTTTCAAGTGGGAAAATATAACGGTGCAAGCGATCAGGCACGTCATCAGCCATTGAGCGGAAAACTGTCATTGAAACGTGTGTGTGGGTGTTGATTAGGCCTGGCATCACAATGTCGCCATCGGCATCAATGATTTTTTTCGCTTTGTATTCTTCGATATCAGTGCCATCAGTTACTGCAAAGATTTTATTTTCTTTTACTGCAACTAAACCGTTTTCATACACGGTTTTGTCTTTGTTCATTGTAAGAACCGTTGCATTTTTGATCAAAAGGTCAACGTTTTCAGCTGAAAAAGCAGAGGTACTTACAAGGGATGTCGCTGCCAATGAAACAGCGAGAAGAGTTTTCTTGAACATGGTTACCACTAAACATCGATAGAATTGCGCAAATAATACCTAATGGCGATGTGTTTGAAATGAGTATTGTAATTGGGTGATACAAACTGTGACAAACGTCACTGAATGGCAGTCGTTAAGCAGTCTTTTCGTTTAAAAAAGAAGCCAATTAGAGCAGCGAAACGTTTGCTTTGCACGGTTTGTCGAGATTTATATGGTACAAACCAAGATGTGTGGTGTGACCCATACACATCTTGGTGATGCTGTTTTTGCGGGGAATTTATCTGATAATATTAGTCAATCGCATTCGATTCACGAATTCGATCTAATCGTTCCAGCTCTTCATTAAAAGCAGCGCTAATTTCGTCAAGCACCGTATCGACATTCACGACGGATGTATCATCCTCAAATAAACCGGTTAAAATGGTTTCAGGCGTTAATTCACCTTTTTCGTACAATGCCCACATTTCATCTGCATATCTTGTCTGGCGCAGTTCAGGTGCAAATTGTGAGTAATAATTGCGCATATTATTCACGTCACGGGTAAGCATGGCTTTGGCGTTGTTGTTGGCTGAAGCATCAACCGCTTGCGGCAAATCAATAATGACAGGACCATTTTGATCAACCAGCACGTTAAACTCGGATAAGTCACCATGAACAATACCGGCACAGAGCATTTTGGTCACGTAAACTATCATGGTAGCGTGATCGTTTAATGCTTGTTCTGCTGTTAGGGTCACGTCGTTGAGACGTGGGGCAACATCACCATTTTCGTCGGTGATTAATTCCATCAATAGTACGCCATCAATACAGGTATATGGTTGGGGAACTCTTACACCAGCAGCAGCACAGGTATAGAGAGCATCAACTTCGGCATTTTGCCAGGCTTTTTCTTGTTGCTCCCGACCGTATTTGGAACCTTTTTCCATCGCCCGGCTGCGACGGCTATTTTTACTTTTTCTACCTTCTTGGTATTGGGCCGCATTTTTAAAGCTACGCTTAATGGCATCCTTATATACTTTAGCGCAAGAAACCTCTTGGCCACATTGAACAATGTAAACAGTGGCTTCTTTGCCACTCATTAATTGACTGATCACCTCATCAACAAGGCCATCGTCGACTAGTGGTTGTATACGTATTGGTGTTTTCATAGCGTCGTTATACCTTACTTGGACGCAGAATATAAGCGATATATTGACCGCGAATACTCTTTATTATTTCTTTTCGTAATCGGCCCAATAATCACGTCAACAAGTATGGTGAGGAAGGGGCGAAATGGGATGATGGATTACTGCCAGCAATGTGCAGTAAGTAGTAGATATTTATGAACTATTTTACTACCGCTCTCTCGTTTTAATGGGTGGTGGATCTGAAACTGACACTGCGTCAACGGTAGTTTGGAAAGCTGTTCGGCTAAACTCATCTCCGGTGAAAGTAAACGGATACCGTCTTGCTGATAGTCCAATACATTGTCAGGTAATGCGCCTAACCACCAGGCCGGAATTTCTTTGCTGGCTTTACTGCGATCAAACCAATGATCAGCGACTATCACTAAGTGTTGTGGTTGGTTATCAGGCATCATTGACTGGGTGTTCATGATGGTGTTAACGAGGTTTTGTCTGCATGCGAGGTTGGCACTGAGTAGTCGATGCGCAATAACCCAGACAGTAAATTCATTGGTTTGAATGTGAAAAACAGGTTGTGGCAATAATGCACTATTTTGATGCTGAGTTAATTGGGCATGAATACCTGTTTTTTCCAGTGTGGTGACAATGCGTCGGCAGAGCGCTTTACCTAAGTGGTTTTCACACATACCTCGGTTATGAACCGTTGGATAATGCTGTTCACACAGCTGTAAGCAATCAGCTTGAAACCGTTGAATGCTAGTTGAAAGAATGTCAGAAAACAAATAGTGCCCTACCAAACCACAATGTTAACTAGAGGGGGAGTCCGTGCTTCCTCCAGTCATTACACAATAAATAGATCAATGCGTTTTTTAATCGAAAAACGCTAAACAATAATGCGTTGAATATCGTATCAGAAATCATGACTTCTTCTATCACATTTCAATTGTTTAGTGATCTTAGTGGTGGCTTTAGCGCCGAGTTGCTGATAATGACGACCAAGCCCGCAGAAATGTTTTATATCGATACGCTAATAAAATCAATGCAACGAGTATGTAAAGCGCAGGTTCAGTCACTCCCGATTTTACTGACCAAAAGTAATGGATAGGGGAGAGAAGTAGTGCAAGGTATACCCAGTTGTGCAGTTTTTGCCAATTAGCCCCCATCTTGCGCTGAATGTCCTTGGTTGATGTGATCGCGAGCATAAGTAGGATCAACCACGAGATTGCACCCAACGCTAAATAGGGACGGCTGATAATCTCTGAGACAATGAGCATGCCATTGAAGTTGAGGTCTAACGCCAGATAAATAACGAGATGAAGCACGGCCCAGAAGAAACTATAGAGCCCGATCAATCGACGGACTTTCATTAATTGCCCCTGTTTGAACTGTTTAGAGAGAGGGCTGATCATTAGCGTAATCAGTAATGTATTGAGTGCCGCTTTACCTGTAAAATGGCTTAGGCCTTGTACGGGATCCGCCCCTAGGCTCCCTGACAGGGTGAGTATGATAAGCTGAGCGAGAAATCCCAGAGAGATAACGTGAATGACTCCTTTTAACCATACAATGTGTTGAGGTGTCAGCCTTGGGATCTTACGGTGAAAGTCAGATGAACCTTGTGCCTTTTCCATTAATAGTTCCTCTTCAGATCCATGCCTTTGTATAAGCTGGCGACCTCTTCGGCATAGCCATTGAACATTTTGGTTGGCTGGCGTCGACTACTGAATAGATTTCCTTCGCCAATAAAGCGTTCACTGGACTGACTCCACCGAGGATGGTCAACCGTTGGATTGACATTGGCATAAAAACCGTACTCACTTGGGCCCAATACATTCCAAGTGGTAGGCGGTTGCCGGTCTGTCAGGGTGATTTTGACAATCGATTTGATACTTTTGAAGCCATATTTCCAAGGAACGACCAGCCTTAGCGGCGCGCCGTTTTGCGGTGCTAACGTTTTCCCATACAGCCCGACAGCAAGGAGAGTGAGTGGATGGATTGCTTCATCTAACCGTAACCCTTCAACATAAGGGTAGTCAATTCCTCCACCGATACGACGGGAAGCCTGACCAGGCATCTGTTTGGGGTCATATAGGGTTTCAAAAGCAACGTATTTAGCCGTACTGATTGGGGATACTTTTTTAAGTAAGGCAGCTAAAGGAAAGCCAATCCACGGAATATTCATCGACCAAGCTTCCACACAGCGTAATCGGTAAATACGCTCTTCTAACGGAAAAGCACGAAATATATCGTCATAGTCTAATGTTTGTGGGTGGCGAACCATTCCACCAACTTGTATTTGCCATGGGTCCGATTTAAAGTGCTGAGCCCGCTCCGCTGGATCGGATTTATCGGTGCCGAATTCATAAAAGTTATTGTATTGCAGTATCTTATTTTCAGGCGTTAATGCTAATTTTCGATCAGAGAGGGGAGATAACTGCGTCTCTAGTGGCCGTCTGTTATCGTTTGGCTTGGTTTTCTCATCACTGAAAATATCCAATATGCCAGCATGTGCCTGACTGGCAAGTGGCATTCCGATAAGCGTTATTCCCAGCTTTTTTAATATATCACGTCGTTTATGATAGATAGATTCTGGTGTGGCTTCGTTTTCTGTGAGCGACCAGCGCGCAGTTTTCTTGATCAGCATAGCTCTTCCTTATTTGGACATAACGCACAGTATGTCGCTCTAGAAAGATATAGACCCGCGACGAAGATAAATAATTTCATGTAGTCGTGTTAATTACTGTTGATAGATCGAAGGTTCAAGGGCTGCTGCTGGCGTAACCGTATCCTCATTTACGATTATGTTAATAATGAAATGTGTTTTATTTCTTGATATTAGATGAAAAATCAGTAGTGTTTCCCCGAAATTCGGTTACCTATAGCTAATTCTGTTGAGGTAACTTAGTTATATACCCAAGCTATCTCAAGACGCTCGTTTTAGCACACTTACTTCGGTGTCTAATCTACTTGAATGGGAATAGTCATTCCGCGCTAAAAATCCTTGAATGGAGCGAACTGACTCCACTCTGAGTCCTGCATATCGTGGTAACTTGGGTATAAGTAGTATCAAGGAACAATAAATGAAAAAGATCGGATTGTTTTGTGCCGCTGCTTTAGCGTTTTCGGTACAGACTCAAGCAGCCACAATGCCTTTTACTGCTGGTGTGTTCTTGGGGACGCCCACATCAGGTGTAACGGTACAATATTGGGATAGACTCCAGTTTGCGGTAGGCCTAGATACCTTCAGCGTCAGCGCTGATGCAAAGTGGTATTTTAATGAATTTACGGGAAGAACAGATTTAGCACCGTTCTACGTCTATACCGGTCTGCAATGGGTTGACGATAATCAACAAGAATGGGGGCCGCGTACCGGTGTTGGTGCTTCGCTTTATTTCCCTCGCTTTCAACTTTATGCAGAAGGAGGCCCAACATGGTACCTTCAGGATGAATCCAGTGTTGAATTTGAAGGATCGCTTGGGGTAAGGTTTCACTTATAACACGCTTTTAAGCTAAAAATTTGTAGTGAGTGAGTAAATGCAAGCCGTCAATGATTTCCATGCCAATTTAGAGTTGCAACATATTTACCTTGAAGCGTATTCAGAACGCTATCACTCACTGCGTCAATATTTCGAATCTTATTACTGCTATCGACACAACTTGATCACCCGCCAAAGTAAGCCTGACTGGGAGCAAATTTTTACGGTTGCGCCTCATTCACTGGAAGCTCTGTCATGTGCCGATCGGAAACAGACAGTTCGTGAATTGATGTTGCCACTGGTGGTTTTGATCGGAAAGCTTAAGGTCTTGGTCCGTGATGAACAATTGACCTTGGCTTCTATTCAGGCATTACTCGATGCTGAGCTTGATTATGTGATTTTGTCTCGCTCACAATGGCAGCAGTTGAAAAAAGAGGGCTTGCTAGAACGGATGCCTGCAGCATTTTATCAGCCTGATAGCCCTTATTATCGAGATTCCCTTTGCCGTTTTACGCTGGCAAATATTCAATTTTAGCGTCGCCGTATATCTGTTTTTTGTTAAGTATCTGTTTAGATATGGCTATTATTATAGAGTCAAAAAACAGAGGTAATGGTTATGGTTGAATTGGAACCAACGAATAAACCGGTATCTGCATTGGTTGTAGAGGGCGGTGCGATGCGTGGCATATTTGCCGCCGGTGTGCTTGACCAGTTTATGGATGTTGATTATCGACCATTTGATTTTTGTATCGGTGTATCAGCCGGGTCTACCAATTTAGCGGCTTGGCTTGCCAATCAGTATCGACGTTCTCACCGCGTGATTACCGACTATTCCTGTCGTACCGAATTTATTGATTTATACCGTTTCATTAAAGGCGGTCACTGGCTAGATTTAGATTGGCTTTGGGATATCACCATCCGTGAAATTGCCTTAGATCGCGAAACGTTGATGAATCAGCCAATCCCGTTATTTGTCGTCACCACTAACATTAAAACAGGAGAGGCGGCGTATATTCAGGCAACGGCTGAGAACTTACATGATTTGCTTAAGGCATCATGCTCGGTGCCCATTGCTTATCGGGATTATCCGACAATCGAAGGACAGGCAATGACAGACGGTGGTGTCGCTGATTCCATACCTGTTGTAAAAGCGTATGCCATGGGCGCAAGAGATATCACTGTCGTACTATCACGACCACGTGGATACCGGAAAGAGGCGCCACGTAGTCAATGGTTAGTGAGAAAATTGTTGGCAGATACACCCGTATTGGCGGACGCGATGTTGAAACGGGCCGAAAACTATAATAAAGCCATGGACTTTATCGATAACCCTCCATCGGACTGCAAACTGACTATTATCGTACCGCCTGATGATTTTAAGGTTGGCCGATTAACCACCGATCTCAACAAATTAGAACTCGGTTACCAGCAAGGTATGCAGGCGGGGCAACTGGGTCATAGTATAAGATAAGGTTAGATTTACCCCACTCACGTTGCTATTTTTATTTAAGTGTTTAAAGACATCCTTCGAATTTATATTGAACCGCTGACCATTAGCGGTTCATTGCTATTAATCATCTCAGACCAGATTAAGAAATAATGAAGTTTATCAGTTTCATTTTTCTATTAATAATCTCCACACTTGTTTATCTCCCTCTTGTTTTAATCCACATAATTCGTATTGTTATTCGCATATTTGCACGCCCGATACTGATACGGGAATAGGTGTTTTTGTCTTACTTTAATTTAGAACAAATGGGGTTGCACAATGGGAAAACCTGCCGCTCGTCTTGGTGATAATCATGTCTGCCCTAAGGTAACGTCTAAAGTGCCGCATGTGGGTGGGCCAGCTGCTGCGGGCTCTCCCAACGTTTTCATTAACGGGATGCCTGCCGCTCGTCAGGGCGACATGATGGTATGTATTGGCCCGCCAGACTCGATCAAAGGCGGCTCGGCCAGTGTGTTCATCAACGGAAAACCTGCCGCTCGGATGGGAGATACAACTGAACATGGCGGGATTATCATTAGTGGCAGTGGCAATGTGTTTATTGGTGATAAAGCAGGGGCGAGTGCTGGCCAAACGAAAACCTTATCATCCTCAGCGCCATTCTGCGAAGAATGTGAAGCGTGTAAGGACGGCGAGTGCGCGATTTAATTGTTGAGGGAAACGACGGTTGAAAAGGTGCTTAGTGTGCAGTTAGTGAGGTCGCATGCCGAGAAAAATGTCACCCAGGCGGATCATTCGGCCTCCGTCACTGTGGCAGAACAAGCTTTGGCTCAATGGTTAGCTGATGTTCCACTATCAGATCAGATTTATGCGGTAGTGAGCGGTGTTTGTGAAACAGAGCCGTTTGAACGTTATCAAGCACTAGAGCCACGACCGCATTTTTCGCCGCTTTATACTATTGAACCGTACGATATGTGGCTGGATGTCATGCCAAGGCTGGTCGCTATTGAAAAAGAATCACCTTTCTTGGATTGGTGTGCTGCTCAACCGTCGCGTGAATGGGGATGGTTGTTGAGTTCGCCGTTACCCGCGCATACGTTAGTGGATTATTTTTCCGGTTTAACCCAAGTAAAAACACAGCAAGGAAAAGCAGTGTTTTTTCGCTATTGGGACGGTCATTTTTTTAACATTATTTGCAATGTGATCGGTGATGAAATGGCACATTGGCTGCCTGTGGTGAATCGTTACTGGGTAAATGGTATCTCTTATACCACGCCAGCGACTTCGCCTGTATCACCGCCTCAAGTTTCACTATGGTGGACGTTGCCAAGGGGTTTGATGGAGGCCATTGCCCACGCAGATCCTGCGCCAGTCATTGCTAACTTATTGCAATTTATCAAGGAAGAAAAAGCACACCTGTATTTCAGTTTTCCTGAGCCAGCAGTTAGAGCCAAAGTGACACACTTTTATCATCGTTGGCAACAGCAGGAAGCGCACTGTGCTGAGCGGGTAGAAGATAACTTAAGCAGAAATAACAACGTGTTATTGTCTGCATTATGTCAGTCATTAAGCGATGACATGATTTTATAACTCTCTTCTTATTTAGCTACTACCAAAATAAAACGGAATGTCATTGAGTATGGATACCAACGCGACCTTGTTACCTGTCGATCAGATAAAAACTGATATTGTCGAAAGTTATCGCAACTGCCTATCTACTTATCGAGAGCAGACAGAAGAGGTGTTCTACAGTGGTTTATTGCGTGGCTTTCGTATGGACCAGCGATTGGTTGTCGAAGGCAATAATAAGAACGCTTCCATCATTGATATGGGTGATGGCCGTGCGTCAGTTACAGCAACATGCCCTAAAAGCGGCAAGTTAACCATCTACCATACATTCCAGTCTGTTTATTATTTGCCTATTGCTAATACACCATTTCAAGTGCGAAAAGGGGCAGTGCGAAATAGTTCAGGTTATGGTTATACCCATGGTGAGATTGTAAAAACAGGGACAATTGGTTCTGACGGTAAAGCGACCATTGAAGGCTTAGAACCCGGTGAGCGTTATCAGGTCGTTTTTTATCCCGATGTAAATGACGGGGATCTAAAAGGACTCTTTTCCTCTTACGATACCGTAATCAATACCAATATTGGGTGGCTGAATACACAGTGGGCGACCTTTGAACCTGAATGGGATCATTGGCTAAGTTTAACTGAGGGAGAGCAAGCCCTGCTGTTAGCCGAAAATACGGCAGAAGGGGTGGTAAAAGGCATTGGTGCGATATTGGAAGGCATGTGGGGAGTGCTAAAGAGTGTATGGGATGCACTGAAAGGGCTCATGAACTTTCTGCTTGATCCGATAGGAAATACTTTTAGCCTCGCAGAATCCATGATGGATTTTGATTTGAGTCAAATCCCCGAGTTACTCAAAAAAGCCAACACTTCAATCAGTAATGGCTTAGCCATTTTACAAGATGAAGCTTACCTGTATTTATTTGGTGCTGCATTTATTGCTTGGGCCAAAATGATCCCACCACAAACATTAGCGGCACTCGCTGGCGATCTGTTGATCGGCATCGTGTTTGATGTGGTCATTGGTGTCGTGCTTACTGGCGGGATAGGGCTAGCGGTAAAATACGGGGGTAAAACAGTAAAAACGGGCGCTAAGTTGGCGGATAACCTCAACGGGCTCAGAAAAGCGCCGGATGAAGACACGATCATCGCTGCGGTTGCCGATTTGCTCGGCAATGCCAAAGCATTGATGAAGCCGCATTTAGCGAAATCTAAAAAAATTCATGGTAATTCTCTCGCACCATTAGACCCAGACTACAGTGGTGAGACGCAATACAAAAAACCACAAGGTACCTCAGCCGCACAACAGCCCTCAGTCAGCACCTCACAACGTGACGTTGCCCCAGAAGCCCTATCAGGTAAGCAGGAAGACTTCATACCGAGCGATGAGCCTTCGACTTCGGTAACCAATGAAGGCCAACCACACACCACATTGGTGGAATCAAAATTAACCGATTCGGAAAAAACATCCAGTACCAACGACAATGGTGATGTTGCTAAGTCCGATAGTAAAACGACCAAAAAGAGTGAACCCATCTCCATGGTGACAGGGGAAGAGTTACTAACGCTACACGATGCCTCGCTAAAAGGGATGATGGCGTTTGACTGGCAACGCTATTACCGCACCAGTGCGGTTGAGCAAGAAGGGGTATTAGGCCACGGCTGGGTACACAGCCTAGAGCATCGACTGTGGGTTACCGATGGTCAGGTCTATTGGCGTGATCATGAAAGTCGTACCAACCAGTTTTCTGTACCGACTGTCTCTAAACCTGCGATTGTGAACTATAACGCAGGTACCGCGATCTACTTAGGGCTATCCCCAACATCGAGCGAGCAAGCCCAGGGGGTCATTGCGGAATACATACTCTGTCAGCCCGGGCAGCCGTTCTACCATTTTCGTATTGTACGCTCTGAAGATGCCTCACTGGAGGCCACAGGCTACCTAGTTGCATTGAGTGATGCATACAATAATCGTTTGGCTGTGCGCTACGATAAGCACTCGCGCATCAGTACCCTTGAAACCGAGCACAACACCGCGTTGCGTTTTAGCTATCAGAAGGTTGCCACTCGTACAGGCTTAAAAAAACACCCTCGCGACCGCTTAACGAGCGTTGAATTTGAATCTCGCGTTGACTATTTCGCCGACCCCAGTCGCACGACCCTCATGCGCTATCACTATAACGATGTGGGCCAACTCACGATTGTCGAAAATGCCGCCGGTGAACGGGAATATTACGACTACGACGCCGATCATGTGCTGATTTCCCGCCAATTTGGTGGCGGGCTGAAAATCCAATGGCAGTGGCAGGGTAAAGGCAAGCAGGTAAAAGCCCTTGCGTGTAACAGCAAAGCTCCCGCGCTCAAGGCTCAATTCCAATGGAAACCAGAATCAGGGAAATCCGTCGCGCGTTTTGATGACGCCACCGGCATAACCTATTTTCATGATGAATACGCCAACTTAGTCAAACAGGTGGCGGCCGATGGCACCACCACATTGTATGAGTACAACGACGATGGCTTGTTGCTGCGCGAGGAAGATCAAGATGGCATCGGCAAATCCTACCATTACGACAACAACGGAAACGTCAGCACACTCATCGACAAAGACGGCACCGTCACCCACTTTGACTACCACAAAGGCTACCTCCGTAAGGTCGAACGCGGTGATCAACGCTGGTTGTATCAACGCAATGATCAAGGCGACATTATCGCCAAAACCGACCCAAGCGGCGCGCTCACTCAGTATCAATATACCGAACAGGGCAAACTCAAAGAGATCCGCTATCCCGATGGTGGGTTGCATCAACTGGAATGGAACCATAGCGGCGAACTGGTCGCAGAGCGCCTGCCAACTGGGGATCACCGCACCTATCGTTATGATGAGCGCCACCGCCTGATCATACTGAAAGCTGAAAATGGTGCGATCACTCAATATGAATACGATGCCCTTGATAGGGTTATCTGTTTACGCGATTCAGGTAACCACACTCAGCATTACCGTTATAACGCGTTGGATAAAGTAACCCGCTATACCGATGAACTAGGGCGCACCACGCAATATCTCTACGATGTCGATACGGGGTTATTGCGTGAACAACATAACCCCAATGGCACGAAGCTACGTTATCAATATGATGAGCAGCGTGGCTTAATCACCGATGTCGAAAATGAATCTGGCGAGCATTATCGTTTAAAATACGACGTCAATGGTCGTGTCATTCAAGAAATTGACTTCGCGGGCCGTAACACCCAATACAGCCTCAATGCGCAAGGCTACCTAATAGCCAAAAAAGAAATCGGCAGTGCTGCGTTTGACTCCCCTGAATTAATCACCGAATTTGACCGTGACGTCATGGGGCGTATTACCCAGAAGCGTTTAGCTGATGGCAGGGTGATTGACTACCAATACAACGAGCAAGGCAAACTGCTGTCGGTGGACGATGGCGAACGACCATTGTTCTTTGAATATGACGAACTTGGCCAGCTAACTGCTGAGCATCAAGACTTCGCCACCTTGCGTTATGGTTATGATGAGCAAGGGCGTTTAACCAAAATGAAGCTGCCCGATGGTAACCGCCTCCGCTATCACTATCAGGTTGGCAGCTTACTCAACGGCATTGACCTAAACGGCGAGCCGCTCACTCGCCATGGCTACCAATACGGGCAAGAGATCTCACGTCGGCAAGGACAAGCACAAAGCCATTATACTTATGACGAGCAAGGGCGATTAACCCAGCAACAGCTGACCTTTGGCAATAGTCATCACGCCAATACCCGCGTACACCATGGCAGTGATTACAGTAAAGTGTTGCAACAACGCGACTACCGTTACAACGCCACCGGGCTGCTGGCAGAAATCACCGACAGCCAAAAAGGCAAGCTGTGGTACGACTATGATCCGCTCGACCGACTCACCGCTGTGCGCGGCGCGGTAGAAGAGCGGTTTGAGCATGACGCTAGCGGCAATGTGCGAGGCATGCACAACCAAGACGAGGCGCATAGCCAGGACAGATACGCGTCCAGCGAAGTAAAAGGCAACCGCCTGACGGTACAAGGTGATCGCAAGTTCGCCTACGACGCCTTTGGTAACGTTGCAACTGAATACCGTGGCAAAGGGCACAAGCTGGTCACCCATTATGAATACAACTGCCAGCATCGCCTAAGCAAAGTGCACCTGCCTAACGGCACCATCGCACAGTATTTCTATGACCCCTTCGGACGCCGTTACAAAAAACAGGTGAATGGCACTGAAACTTTGTATTTCTGGCAAGGTGAACGGTTAATCGCCGAAGAGGTAGCAGGTCAAGGCTACCGCAGTTTCATTTATGAGTTAGGCACCTTCCGGCCACTGGCGCAATTGGAAGGGGAAGGGCAACACGCCGAGTGTTATTACTATCAGTTAGACCACCTTGGCACACCACAAGAACTGTTCAATGCCAACGGCAATCTGGCGTGGATGGCCCAGTACCGCGCCTACGGTAATGTGAAGCGAAAAGTGGTGCACATGGTTGACACGCCACTGCGCTTCCAAGGGCAATATTTTGATGAAGAAACCGGCCTGCACTACAACCGCCATCGCTACTATAACCCCAGTACCGGCCATTTTTTGACCCCCGACCCAATAAAGCTCGCGGGCGGAATAAATAACTACCAGTATGTGCCTAACCCGATAAACTGGGTGGATCCGTTGGGGTTAAGTGCGGAAACGGGTTGCCCACAACCTCCTACTACTGCAGAACAAGATCAAAAGAGGCAAAAGCAAAATAATGAGATGCTTCAGGGAGTTGAACCTACAACTGTAGATTTTTATGTCGGCCCATCTGGACCAAGCTCAACATTACCGAGCACGGCATATAGATATGACCGCTATTTAAATGATGATGGCACCTTGAATGAGTGGGGGGGGAAAATGCTTGAAACAAAACAGGGGCAAGTTACATATTTTGGTTTTGATAAAATAGACTCTGCTAGTCAAGTTGCTGATGCATTTCAAATAAAAACATTAAAACACGTTGATACATCTGATCCATTTGATAGATCTTGGAGTGATGCTAGATTACGAGGTGAATTTAATACTCTTCAATTATATGATGAAAATGGCGTTCCAAAAGTGAGAGTTCCTAGAAAATTTGGAGATGCTGAGGATGAAGAGTTTGAGTATTTCACAGAAGCATATCCAGAATTTGGTAGTGGTGGAGCGCAACAATTACATGCTGATAGAAAGGTTATATATTTTGATGAAGTTGATATTCTTGAGGATTAAGTTATGGGTATGAGAAACGATTATCCATATCAAGAGGCAATATCTGATTTGGAGAAAATATTTGATAAATCAATATCGGATAAAAAGGTCAGGAGAGAAATGCAAGATCTATTAGATAAATGTAGGGAAAAAAAATCAGTACCTATGAGGTATATATACGAAAAATTTATCAAATATAGACGTGATACTTCTGACTTTACTGACGCTTCAGATGAGGATAAAAAAACGATAGATGATTTATTTCATTTTTGGGGATAGCCAATTTCACAAAGTGTAGTGGAATGGTAAATTTGGCCTTCTAATTGAAGGCTTTTTCGATCTTGGGGTAAATATCATCGTTATTCGGTCTGTTGAGCACATTCAAAGCGTTGTGTTAAACCGAAAAAAGCTAAAATTGAACAACAACTGGAGATTAAAAGGGTATACCCCAGCGAAACCACTCACCGCCCCGCATTGCAGTAGTTGCAAAACCACTTATAATGAACCAAATTGGGGAACCAACTTAAAATAAACCGATTTGGTGATAATGATGCTGATCCGTGCTTACCTGCGAGCTTCGACCTCAGAGCAAGATGCCCACCGGGCAAAAGATGAATTACGCGAGTTCATTACTGGCTTTAATCACCGCATTGCCGGTTACTACACCGAAAACCAATCCGGCACCAAGTTGGAACGGCCAGAGCTCAATCGGCTGATAGAAGATAGTGAATCCGGTGATGTAGTGCTGATTGAAAAAATGGATCGCCTCACGCGCTTGCCCTGGGGAGAGTGGAAAACCTTAAAGGCAAGGATCATGACTAAGGGGTTGGTGATAGTGGTGGCCGATCAGCCTATGACCCATGCCGTATTCAGTTCGGGCAAGCAAAATAGTATTACTCTCGCATTAACGGAATTTATGCTCGATCTCGGGGCAGCCATGGCCCGTGATGATCACGAAACTCGCCATAAACGCCAAGCACAGGGAATTGCTAAAGCTAAAGCCGATGGTAAGTATCGTGGCAGGCGTGCAAACGTGGCCTTGCATCAGGATATACGCGATCAGTTAACGTTAGGCCGCAGTTATTCGCAGATACAAGAGAAGTTGGGGTGTAGTCGGGCGACGATAGCGCGAGTGGTGAAGGAAAGTTAGGGTTTTGGTTTGATATGGGGGGGCTTCATAACACGGTTATGCCCCAAACCTTCTCAGCCCCACGAACTGGCCGTTTAACGATCACTGTAATAAGATGATCAAGGTCGCTCCGGCGGCCTTTTTCGTTTAGCGCGATTAGGGTGATCAGTTAACGTTAAGCAGTAGTCAACAAGATAAGTTAGGGGTAGCGGGGTGGCGCTACCCCAGTTTAGCTAATGCTTCTGGCTGTCTTTAAGGTGCTGTTTTATCAATCCAAAATAAAGAGATCAACACCATTAAAAAATCGCGAGTAGGTCAGTTTCATATCTTAATCCTTTAAACAGATGTTGCTCACAGAGTTCTTTAAAATGTTCCGTCGCATAAAGGGCTTGGCATCCCTGAAGCTTTGACTTGAAGAGGTAACGTCCTGCCACATCTATGTCGTCAAAAAAGAGTGTATCTATCCCATCTTCGATCCCATCAAGGTACTTTTTTACACAGGTAGTTTCGTCTTCTTGCCCAAATGACAGGCAGTTGAAAATATAATAATTTTCACCATCAGCTGTAATCGGCAGAAACTCACCTTCATTACACAGTTCTTCATTTAATGAAGCATAGGCTTTAGCGTTTAAGACTAAATATGTGCTGGCCCAAAGTGAGACATCCGGTACAACAGAATCCTTGCCTAATACATCGCCAAATGTGGATTTTACGTTTTTCCAGATAGGTAACAAAGATGTGTTTTGAGATCTTTGTTTATGTAGCGCCATTAGGTGCTCTTCACCAATCTGCTCAAGTAAATCATCGAGTCCAAGCTGTAATTCTCTAAAATCTTCAGGTCGTTCTTTTAATTGGTAGATTTGCATCATTCACCTTTCCACTCTAGGGTCTTTTTCTCAATAATCTGTGTTGGGTATGTTCCTGTTTTAAGTTTGTTTTTTATACTCCTTAACCGATTGACATAAACAGATTCCGGCAATGAATCGTTGGATAATAAAGAGGTAATCCATGTTTCGTAGTTATAGCGGTGGATCTCTTTATGAGCCGGTGCAAGTGGTGATGCCCAATGCCCTTTATCAGCCTTCGTTCTCGGTAACCAAACACCATTAATTGGGTCGTTGATTCCAATGCCAAAGACATGGAGATTTAATCTGGCTAACATCATTTGCATCTTACGAAATCGCCCTGTCCCCATGACGATGTGATGGGGATCGTGAATAGTACTCGGTTTCGGCTCACCTATTGCGGTAAGGTTCCGTGATAATACCGTTGTAGGGTGATGCGGCTCTTTTTTTAGCTCATTGGGGGACTTTTCTTTATTGCTTTCACGGTACTCTGTTAGTGATGTTTGGATCTGAACTTGCGCTGCAAGCATACGCCTCTGTCGCTTGAGGTGTTCCCAATCCTGGTTAAAATCTTTTTCTCTTTTAGCCTGTGACTTTAACGTTTCATTAACGACAGATTGTGCCGCTCGTTTGTTGTGAAACGTGATCGCTTCACTTCATAACGATGTATGGCCAACTCAAGTGGTCTGGGGTTAGAGGGTCGTTGTGGGATCGCCAAGGGTTTGTATTTCTGCATTACTATCATCCATGTAGTTGCATATTCGAGATAATGTAACTACTCAGGCAAGCTTAATCAATTAAGGTTTTAAGCAAAGAGGATTAAAGGGAAGTGGTTTAACGAAATTTGCGATGAGATCTAGCTTAAACGTCCAGTTCTCCTTTTTCTACTTGCTAGAAGTAACCGTGTTTCCCACAATTTTTGAAACATAACCACATGATTTTAAATCGTTAAATAAAGTTACGTAAGTTATTCTTGTTCCGTAAGGTTCATAAGTTACGTAACTCTATTAAATGAGTTTGAATCGGTTCGCTTTCCACTCTGCACCATCTATCAGGCCGTGATGATCATGTAACCCGCCATAAACGCCAAGCACAGGGGATCGCCAAGGCCAAAGCCGAAGGTAAGTATCATGGCAGGCGTACAAACGTGGCCTTGCATCAGGATATACGCGATCAGTTAACGTTGGGCCGCAGTTACTCACAGATACAAGTGAAGTTAGGGTGCAGTCGGGCGACGATAGCGCGGGTGGTGAAGGAGAGTTAGCGCTTAGCCAGCTTTGTCATAGTGTATGTAAGATTTAATAAAGCCGTTTTCTAGTAAAGACATACCGTGCTAGGTAACGCCTCGTGTTGATAGGCAAATGGGTTCTAGGCGCGATTTAAAGGGGACTTTCAGGTGTATTGGAACAGTCCATGCAACTTACTTTTGCAATGGGTTTTAGTGAAAATGTCGTCGTTTTTCTCTGTTATTGATGTCGAAATGATGCTTTTATAGCTTATCCTCCCTCTTTGTATTTTTGGCTATCTCTCCGTCTAAATTGAAGCGATATCATACGTGCCTATTTATCGTGGAAAATGGTTGGGCGATGTCTCATTGTGAATTGATACAAAAAAAATTGCCTCTAGCTCTGGAGGGGGCTACAAGCCTCTTCATGATTGTGAAATTGAAAAACCTCAAGAACCTCAAGAGCGTAAGGAAACGTTAAGAGAGTGTTTTCGTCGCCAACAACTTGAGCGTAGAGGTGAACTGGCTTTTACACCAGAAGACGAGGCGCGATGGGCGGCCAATTGTAATCGTGCGCTTGCTGAGCGAAAAGTTTTTGCGAAGTCATGCTCCCAGCTTCTTGGTAATACAAACGCGTGTTCAGAAAAGGAATCCATCAGTAATGCCTTTCGTTTTTGGGGCTTCTTTTTTGGTACGGCTGAAGCGGCTGTACCTATAGCCGCTGTGGCGAGCTCTGAGACGGTGCTTGGTGTTGGTGCGGCACAAAATAGAGCAACCAATGAAAAAGCAGCCTTAGCGTTGACTAAAGTAGCGGGTAACTTTAAAGATAAAGCGTTAGATAACTATCGCTTTACGGTTGAAACCTCACCCGTTATGTCTGTTGCGATAATGCTTTTTAAAGCATTACAAATAGGGGATAAAACGCAGTATACGGAAGATGAATTACGAGAAATGAAAGAGGCGCAAAGCCGTATTCGTGTTCACCTCAGCGAGCCGGAGATTGGTTATATTTACCCTACGGTGCGCGCGTATCATGTTAATGATACTCGTATCCCTGTTCGTTATGTCGGAAAAAATGAACAAGGCCAATATTCGGTTGCATTAGAAGAAAATGGGTCGACAATCTATTGGTCTCCTGATGAAAGTGGTGAGCAAGTACCGCATACCCCACCATCACAAGATGATGGGGAGTCATTCAGTGATATTTGGGTAAATCCACTGAGTGATGCAGCTAATGACCCATCAACTGCATTACCCATCCCCGAAGAGAGTGATTGGCGTGATGCGATTTTGGTGTTTCCTGTTGGTTCAGGTATCGAGCCACTGTATGTGGTGTTTCAATTAAGAGGACCGAATGGAAGGTTTATTTCATCAGGTGAGCCAAAACCATCATTACAACGTCCGTCATTAAGGGCAGAGACAAAACGTCAAATTGAGGCTAATGCAGAAAAAGATGCGAATGGTAATTTTATTGATGGAGATGATGAGATCATTTTAGAATGGCATTATGGGCATAAAACTGGAGTGGAAAATCGCCGAATATTGAAAGCTGCAGATGAAATAGGGATGTCTCAAGAAGAATTGAATGATTTTATGAACTCTCGACCCGATTATTATCAGATAGAAGATGCTAAGAAAAACTTAAGTCATAAGGATGAGAAGTCGGGAACTGGAGAGTTGAACAAAATTAAACGTGATATGAAGAAATTTTTGAACAAAAAGGTAACCCATAATGAGTTATGAACTTTATGAAGCAATTGCAGATGGCGACCTAGATAAAGCTGATCAGATTATATCTAGCGGAGAGAATGTTAATTTCGTTACGGCTAACGATAAATGGACATATTTACATCAAATAGCCGATACAGATGATGCACCAATAAAATCTATTCAATTCTTACTCGATAAAGGATTAGACGTCAATGCTATTGATTCTTACGGTAACACTCCTTTGATTTACGCTGTTCGTCAGCGAAATCTAGAGGGTGTTCGTTTGCTGTTAGAAAATGGTGCAGATAAATTAATAGAACATGAAAATCTTGATGCTGTAAGTGCTTTGAGAATGACTTTAATCGGTGGTGGTTATAATCATGATGTGATAAGAGCATTGTTAGAATATGGTGCAAACCCTGACAAGAAAAACCACCGAGGTAAGACTGTTAGAGATAGAGTTAAAATAGTCGCAGGATTGCCAAATAATATACAAGCTCTGTTTGCAAAGTATTAAGTTACTTAGTAATCTTTTTCGGAATGACATCGAGTTAGTACGCATAAAATATGTGATGTTAAATGACCGCCCATCGTGGCGGTTTTTTTGTTTGCCCAGCGAAGCTGGCAAACCCGTCAGGTTGCAAGAAACCTGAATCACCCCGACTGAGGGGAAGATAATCCGAATCGCAAGGGCGTTGCTGGCCAACGGCAGGGTCTGAAGGAAGCGATAGGAAGTTAACAGTACACAACGAAAGTGAACCTGATTCGGCAGTCTAGGTGGGTAAGCGTGCAAAATA
>NZ_JAKJSL010000099.1:0-946 GCF_050336815.1 Photobacterium nomapromontoriensis | reverse complement strand
ATTGCTTGGTTAAAATGTAAGAGAGCATCTAAGTTGCCCAACAACTTAGATAGAAAACTAAGTCCCGTTCGTCTAGAGGCCTAGGACACCGCCCTTTCACGGCGGTAACAGGGGTTCGACTCCCCTACGGGACGCCACTTAGGGTCGTTAGCTCAGTTGGTAGAGCAGTTGACTTTTAATCAATTGGTCGCAGGTTCGAATCCTGCACGACCCACCATCTTCTCCTCGAAGATGTAAAACACGGAGGGCGATTAGCTCAGTTGGGAGAGCACCTCCCTTACAAGGAGGGGGTCACTGGTTCGAGCCCGGTATCGCCCACCATTTTCTCTCTTGAGAACTTCTCTAAGAAGTAAAATATTGGGGTTATAGCTCAGCTGGGAGAGCGCCTGCCTTGCACGCAGGAGGTCTGCGGTTCGATCCCGCATAGCTCCACCACTCTCTAAACACACTGGCAACAGTGTCGTTAGAAAGTGGATACTTCGGTAAACACAATGCTCTTTAACAATCTGGAAAGCTGACTAGTAAATTCAATCGAATGATTGAATTACAAATGTTCTTCTTTATGAAGAACGAGTTCTCAACACAAACACATTCAAGTGTCTTGTATCGAGTCCGGCGAAAAACCAAAGTCCTTATTTTTCTTGATCGAAGATAACGACGCAAACCTTGGTTGTTTGAACATACGAAACCTCTTGGGGTTGTATGGTTAAGTGACTAAGCGTACAGGGTGGATGCCTTGGCAGTCAGAGGCGATGAAGGACGTATTAACTTGCGATAAGCCCAGTTTAGGCAGTAAAAGCCACCTGAGACTGGGATTTCCGAATGGGGAAACCCACTTGCATAAGCAAGTATCGTTACGTGAATACATAGCGTAACGAGGCGAACCGGGGGAACTGAAACATCTAAGTACCCCGAGGAATAGAAATCAACCGAGATTCCGGCAGTA
>NZ_JAKJSL010000098.1:0-1052 GCF_050336815.1 Photobacterium nomapromontoriensis | reverse complement strand
TCATTGGTATAACACCGAACATAAGCATAGCCGCCTAAATTACATTACGCCGTCAGAACGACACAGTGGAAAAGATACAGAAATACTGAGCCGTCGAGAGAAGGTGTTATCAGCACATCGAAGCAAGAAACCAGAACGTTGGTCAAAGAATATTAGGAACTGCCAGCCTATCGGGGCAGTACACTTAAATCCCGAAAGAGAAGCAGCTTAATAATCGACCAACTAGTGACAACTACCTTGAAAAACACCGACTGCGATTAGGGCGAAAACCATAGCTATTTGGGTCTGCTGTCGTTTCCGATATCGGCTCCAAAGCAAGTAAATACAACGCCTGTTGCGCTCTATCTATCATGCATGGAATGCCTAGAGGTCTGAGTTTGCCATTCTTTTTCGGGATGTAGATACGTCTGAGGGGTTTGGCTCGATAACCTTTACGGTTCAATTGATTAACTGCGGTCATTCGACGAGCATCCGTATTCCAGATGACACCATCTATTCCAGGAGTGTTACTGCCTTTGTTTTGGGACACTCGCTTCACAGCCAGTAATTTCGCTGTTCTGGAGTGCGTTAAAATCCACTGCAAAGCTTTCACTCTACTGTGTTTTCCCTCTCGGGTTGCTTTTGCAATGCGCATTTGAAGCTTTAACACGACTCTACGGCTTTCCAATCGATGGATTGCCACTGAGTGCCATTAGGAGAGGCACTAACTTCTGATGAAGTCACCATTTGCGTTTCTCCTTGAATAAAGTTCTTTGTAGTGGTCAACTAAAATTGGCCACGGTTTTAGAGTTTTCCCAATATAATCGTTCAGACTCATTAGGAGTTAGACCACCGTTATACTGATGTGGCCTGAGTTGGCAGTAATATCCAATGATGTAGCGAGTGATCTCTTGTTGAGCCTCAGCAAAGCTACGATAACCCACCGTTGGCACCCATTCCGTTTTCAGACTTCTAAAGAAGCGCTCCATCGGTGCATTATCCCAACAGTTTCCTCTGCGAGATAAACTCTGTTTTATTTGAAAACGCCACAGTAATTGGCGGTATTTACGACT
>NZ_JAKJSL010000097.1:0-1072 GCF_050336815.1 Photobacterium nomapromontoriensis | reverse complement strand
ACGTTCTCCTTTAAGCTGGCGCACCCACTTATCCATGGTGGATTTGCCCACATTCATGGCTTGAGCTGCCTCAACAATAGAATAGTTTTGGTCTAGCACTAACTGGGCAGATTCAAGCTTGAACTCTGCGCTAAATACTCGTCTTGTACGTTTTGTCATTATGTCACCTGTTAACTTATGAGGTGATGATATCACCTCTAACTAGGTGGCCAAACTCACTATGCCACTACAGGATAAATGACCACTAGACCTGGCATCATAGGTAAAAGGCACCTTGTATAGTAAAATACAACATCATTTAATTAAGTAAAAACAGAAGCCATGACAGACGCTATAAAACTATTAATGAACATTCGCAGCCTTCGTGCTTTTGCTCGTGAATCGATGACACTAGAACAGCTACAAGAAGCGTTAGAAAAACTGAACCAAGTCGTCAATGAGCGCACCGCAGAAGAAGAACAAGCTAAAGCTTCAAATAAAGAGCATGAAGAAAAATTAGAAGCATATCGTCAAATGCTACTATCTGACGGCATTGACCCAGAAGAACTTTTAGCTATGACAGCTAAAGCACCTAAGAAAACTCGCGCAGCGCGCCAAGCTAAATATAAGTTCACCGATGAAAACGGTGAAGAAAAAACATGGACAGGCCAAGGCCGCACACCAAGTACTTTAAAGAAAGCACTTGATGCAGGCGCCAGCTTAGACGAATTTCTTATTTAGGCTTAAAGCCCAAAACATCCAATTCAAAGCCGCGGCTATACACGAGGCTTTTTTCTGCCTGTCACAGAAAACCATATTTACCTTAAAACTACCCGATACACCGTAACGTCCAACGGCAAGTGGGCACGCGTGCCCAGGTACATCGAGTAGGGTGAGGCGTCGCCGCCTCATCCCTCTCACAGAACCGTACGTACGGACCTCGTATACGGCTCATGTACATTTCCATTCAGCGTAAGTGCTGAACACATGCCCTGTCACAACATGTTCAATATTGACTAAACCAAGTTCATTGAACCATTGATTTGTCATAGCGTAGCTCGATAACGGACTCGCAGAGCTTCTCCAGCCTGTC
>NZ_JAKJSL010000096.1:0-1108 GCF_050336815.1 Photobacterium nomapromontoriensis | reverse complement strand
TGCAACTCGACTCCATGAAGTCGGAATCGCTAGTAATCGTGGATCAGAATGCCACGGTGAATACGTTCCCGGGCCTTGTACACACCGCCCGTCACACCATGGGAGTGGGCTGCACCAGAAGTAGATAGCTTAACCTTCGGGAGGGCGTTTACCACGGTGTGGTTCATGACTGGGGTGAAGTCGTAACAAGGTAGCCCTAGGGGAACCTGGGGCTGGATCACCTCCTTAAACGATAGACTGCTGTTTTATGCAGTGTCCACACAGATTGCTTGGTTAAAATGTAAGAGAGCATCTAAGTTGCCCAACAACTTAGATAGAAAACTAAGTCCCGTTCGTCTAGAGGCCTAGGACACCGCCCTTTCACGGCGGTAACAGGGGTTCGACTCCCCTACGGGACGCCACTTAGGGTCGTTAGCTCAGTTGGTAGAGCAGTTGACTTTTAATCAATTGGTCGCAGGTTCGAATCCTGCACGACCCACCATCTTCTCCTCGAAGATGGCAGTTTTGAATTTACTTTTACAAAAGTAAAAACGAACTGAATACGGAGGGCGATTAGCTCAGTTGGGAGAGCACCTCCCTTACAAGGAGGGGGTCACTGGTTCGAGCCCGGTATCGCCCACCACTCTCTAAGAATTTTCTGCACAAAATCGCAGATTTAACAAAGGTTATTTTGTTAAGTCCGTTTTTTCGACGCTGAAAGTCATTAGAAAGTGGATCTTTAAGTAGAAACACAATGCTCTTTAACAATCTGGAAAGCTGACTAGTAAATTCAATCGAATGATTGAATTACAAATGTTCTTCTTTATGAAGAACGAGTTCTCAACACAAACACATTCAAGTGTCTTGTATCGAGTCCGGCGAAAAACCAAAGTCMTTATCTTTCTTGATCGAAGATAACGACACAAACCTTGGTTGTTTGAACATACGAAACCTCTTGGGGTTGTATGGTTAAGTGACTAAGCGTACACGGTGGATGCCTTGGCAGTCAGAGGCGATGAAGGACGTATTAACTTGCGATAAGCCCAGTTTAGGCAGTAAAAGCCACCTGAGACTGGGATTTCCGAATGGGGAAACCCACTTGCATAAGCAAGTATCGTTACGTGAATAC